>JAAYUG010000085.1 GCA_012517825.1 Bacteroidales bacterium
AAAAATTAATTAATTAATTTTAAATCATTATGTTAAACCAGTACGAAACCGTTTTCATTTTAACTCCCGTTTTGTCTGAAGCACAGGCAAAGGAAGCGGTACAAAAATTCCGGAGCGTGATCACCGATGGTGGTGGTGAGATCGTCCACGAGGAAGACTGGGGTTTGCGCAAACTTGCTTACCCGATTCAGAAAAAGACCACCGGATTTTATCACCTGATTGAGTTCAGAGCTGATGGATCACTTATCAGTAAACTTGAAACAGAATACCGCCGTGATGAGCGCATTATCCGGTTTCTGACATTCAAGATGGATAAGTATGCCATTGAGTACAGCGAGAAAAAAAGAAGTTTAAAGGAAAACCCCAAAGAAAAAAAGGTGGAGGAATAAACTATGAACCAGAATCAGGGAGAAATCAGATATCTGACCCCGCCGTCAGTTGAAATCAAGAAGAAAAAGTACTGCCGTTTCAAGAAGAACAAGATCAAGTACGTTGATTACAAGGATCCTGAATTCCTGAAAAAGTTCCTGAATGAGCAGGGTAAAATACTGCCCCGCCGGCTTACCGGTACTTCACTGAAGTACCAGCGTAAAGTCGCCCAGGCTATTAAAAGAGCCCGGCACCTGGCACTTTTGCCTTATGTAACGGATTTACTCAAGTAATCTTTCAGGAGGAATCACTATGCAGATCATATTGAAACAGGATATTCCCAATCTGGGATCAAAGGATGAACTGGTAACCGTGCGTGACGGATATGCCAGAAACTATCTTATACCGAAGGGACTTGCCATCAGCGCTACTCCGTCAGTTCTGAAGATGCATGCCGAAATTCAGAGGCAAAGGGCACACAAGGAAGAAAAGCTTCGCAAGGAAGCTCTCGCTCTGGCCGAAAAACTGAAAGAAGTGGTACTTACCATCGGAGCCAAAACAAGTTCCAAAGGAAAGATATTCGGTTCGGTCAATACCATCATGATTGCTGAAGCTCTTGCGGCCAAAGGATTTGAGATTGACAGAAAGAATATCACCATCCGGGAAGAGCTTGTAAAGGAAGTGGGAACCTATCATGCCCGCATAAAACTTTACAAGGACGTTTACGCTGACATCAAATTTGAGATCGTTTCTGAATAAAACAATTACGATCTTTTGATCAGAATATTGAGCCGGAAACAAAATTTCCGGCTTTTTTTCTGCCTGAGACCAACTTGTTTTCCATGCAAACGGGTCAATTCCAGGCATTTTGAAAAGAAATATCCGCAGGTAGCACATGGCCACACCTGCTTGAGACAAAAACCTGCAAGCCATTGGGCCGATAAACAGGCTGCTTTGCCTGTGATGCCTTTTCAGAAATTATCGTACCAGCTTCGTGATTTGTTGTATTTAAGATCACGCAGAATCGAAGATTTTACGTTGATGTTGAACGAATAGCTTTTTCTTTGCCCGAATGGTATAAAGTTGATGCTCATTTCCCAGCAATGAAGGTCGCGGTGGATATTAATATTGGTCATGGTCATTTTCCGGCTCACAAAATCATATCCTGTGTTCATTCCAATCTTCCACCTGGGTGTAAGACTAAAATCACCGGAAACTCTCAGCGACTGAACAATCGAACTCTTGAAAGCTGGTTTGGAATAGCTGAATGAATAATCAAGGCGGAATGACCAGGGAATACTGAAGTCGACCTGTTCGCTGCTGAAATTGTCCAGTTCATAGGCATCCGTTCGTTCAGCAGGAATGGCAGAAGCATCCTGTACCACCGGATTGTTCTGCCCAGACTGTTGCTGTGAGGATTTCTTTCCTGCCGCCGATTGTAATCGCAAACCCACCGACAATTGGGCATTTTTCAAACGGGCAATGCGGTGGCTTTTCCAAAAATCACTGACTTCCAGGCGATTAATTCGTTTGCCCAAAGAATCCAGCTGGTAAGGATCAAAGGAAGCAGAAACCCTGGCATCCATCTTTCCGTTCAAAAAACTATTGCCGGTATTGAACCGTATATCGCTCCATCTGAACTTTTTCAGGTAAGGATTGTAGCTGGTACTGAAGTCGAAATTCTCAAGAATCTTAGCCTTTTTGAGCGTTTCAGAGGTATCGTTCTTTGGTTTGTATTTCATTTCCAGGGTATTGCGAAGGCTCAGGCTCAGGCTTGCACTCCGGCCATTCGCAGAGGGTGCTCTCCAGAGGTTGTTATCATAGATGGAATAAACAAGGGTATCGCCCGTCTTTTCATTGCGCACCGAGCGGTAGTAACTTGGTATGATTCCCCGTACATCAGGAACATAGCTGAATGAAGCCGAGGGTGAAATAACATGACGTATAGCCTTCACCGACCCTTTTTTAAAGGCAAACATCCCGTAAATCTTCGGGTTCAACGTGATGGACAGTGCCGGATAAAGTGCATGGGCATATGTCAGTCCGGTTATGGTATCGGTAACAATAGCCCCCGGAATAGTATCTCCAGCTGAGAATGCTTCCGGATCCCAGTGTTTTCTGATTTGCGAGGTGTACAAATAGCCGGTATAGTTGAGGCTGGGCGTGATATTAAAGCCGTTGATCGGTTTGAAATTGAAGCTGAGAGGTATATTATGACGGTACCCATTCTGCATATTTTCAAACATTCGTTTGGTAAACAGCAGGGAATCGGTGGTGGTAATATTATTCTGCAGGGCTGATGAATAGGTGAGCTGTATGTTTTTCCAGAATCGGTCTTTTGCGGGATTACCCATATTTCTGAAAGGGTAAATGGCCGACATATTGAACGTAAGGTTCGGTAAACTCAGGTTAACTGCCTTTGTACTGCTGTTCTGTGAATGGTTGATTCCCGCGGTAAGGTTAAACGGACTTCCGGGCCATATTTTGGAATAGGAAATACTGGAACTCTTGGTTGTATTGAGGTAGTTTTCAATATTATAGCTGTGATTTCTGTCAAAACTGGAACTGGAAAAATTGACATTTGCACCAAAGGTGCGGGTTGGGTTTGCTTTGGGATCCTGCCTGTGAGACCACTGAATGGAAAAATCGTTGCTCTTCCGGTAATCGGGAAGATCTTTTTCGCTGGCAATATTCTGGTAGAACCGCCCTGTAAAACTTCCGCTGAAGGCATATCTTTTTCTGTAGTTGGTTGTTGCATTCACCCCCCATGTGCCTTTAGTATATATATCTCCCTGGATGCGCAAGTCAACATGGTCATTCAGGGCAATATAATAGCCACCGTTCCGGAGATAAAAACCCCGACTTGTTTCTTCCCCGTAGGTAGGCAGTAAAATACCCGAAGCACTGGTACGGGTGTTGGGAAAGAAGCCAAAAGGAATTCCAATGGGTAAAGGAACATCTTCCAGAACAATATAAGCAGGACCTGAGACAATTTTATCACCAGGAACAGAAATAGCTTTGGTCAGTGCTATATAAAAATGGGGGTGTTCAGCGTCACAGGTTGTGTATTTACCACCTTTCAGGTTGATATCACCATTGGGCAGGCGTTTGGTAAGATCGGCATGCAGCACACCTCCTTCCTGATTGGTTCTGAGTGTTTTAATGTATCCTTTTCTGGTTTTGAAATTATAATACAGGTTTTCTGATTCGAACTGCTGGTTTCCCTGCTTAAATACAGGTCTCCCGACGATTTTCCCGGTGCTGTCAGGAAGGCCTCTGGCAAAAACGGTTTGCGAATCCATATTGAATTCAACATAATCAGCTTTGAGTTCAATGTCCTTGTAGGTAACTACAACGTTTTTCCAGAGGTATACCTTTCTTACCTCGCCCATTTCAACCGCCATGCTGTCGTCGCAGGTATATACCACGGGGGCATCGAGATCGCCTGTCTTCTCAGACTTTTTCTGTTGCTCAAAGCTCACAGCTGTATCAGCCGATGCAACCAAAGAATCCTGACCCGGCTTCACCGTCCTGAGGGAATCCTGAATTTCCTGAAAAAACAAAAAATGGTCAGTGTGGAGTAAAGAAGAAGCTGCTGCAGTGTTGGTAAAAAAGGTACAAAAGATAATAACTGCAAGCGGGAACATTCCCAGAGTTAGCGATTTTATGCTATTTTTGTGAACCAAAGCCATGCAAAATGATGTGCAAAACTAAGTAAAAATCACATCCGCCTTTATGACCAAAGGAAACTATTTACACATATATATTAACAAACGCACCTTCCTCCCTCTTGTTGTATTTCTTACTGTTGGGATGCTGGCAATGGCCCAGCCCCGAATGCCCGATTCTCCGTCACTTCGCAAAGTAGTTATTGATGCAGGCCATGGCGGGGAAGATCCGGGAGCGATAGGTAAAATAGCCCGTGAAAAAGATATAACCCTTCCGATTGCATTGAAGACAGGACAATACATAACAGAAAATTTCAAAGATGTAGAAGTAATCTATACCCGCAAAGACGATACCTTTATACCGTTGTTTGACAGGGCGGATATTGCCAATAAGAACAATGCCGATTTGTTTATATCGATTCATGTCAATGCCAATCCCAAAAACCGGGAAGCCGAGGGAACAGAAACGTACGTCATGGGGCTTCATACCGACGAAAAGAACTTTGAAGTGGCCAAGAAAGAGAACTCGGTTATTGTGCTGGAGAAGGATTATTCTGTCAAATATGAGGGTTTTGACCCTTCTTCACCCGAATCGTACATTATTTTTTCCCTGATGCAGAACAAGTACATGGAACAAAGCCTTACCCTTGCTGCCATGGTGCAGGATGAATTCCGGGAAAAGGCTCTGCGGAACGACCGGGGTGTAAAACAGGCAGGTTTTTTGGTCCTCTGGCGAACGAGCATGCCCAGCATTCTTATCGAAACCGGATTCATTTCCAATCCGAAAGAAGAGAAATACCTCATGTCGGATGAGGGCCAGGATTTGATCGCTTCAGCCATTTACCGAGCATTCAGGAATTATAAAAACTATATTGAAGGGCATACAAGTGCATATCGCCCGAGATCACAAAAT
Source organism: Bacteroidales bacterium (assembly GCA_012517825.1). Taxonomy (NCBI): domain Bacteria; kingdom Pseudomonadati; phylum Bacteroidota; class Bacteroidia; order Bacteroidales; species Bacteroidales bacterium. The sequence continues at coordinate 4,951 of JAAYUG010000085.1, forward strand.
TCTGTGCAAACCAGCAGTCCGGAGCTTCCGTCCGACACCTCAGTGGTTCAGTTCTCGGTACAGATTTTATCATCCGGTACATCAATCAGCATTTCTTCTGACTATTTTGCTCCTTTACGCAAAGCTTACCCGGATAGCACAATCAGGGAACTCTTTGTAAATAAAATGTTTAAGTACATTACAGGATCTACCTGTTCGTATGAAACAGCTGCCGCCTTTTGCAAAGACATAAAAAAAATGTACCCGGGGGCTTTTGTCATTGCCATACGTAACGGTAAAATTATACCTTTGGGTCAGATACTGAATCAGAATCCAAAATAGAATCCCATGAAAATCAAACGGGAAATAAAAATAGGAGCCGTTGTTCTGATTGTTTTGGCTTTGACCGTCTGGGGAATTAATTACCTGAAAGGAATTAATGTCTTTTCCAGAACCAATTACTATTTTCTTGAGTTTGACAACATTGGAGGGCTTACCCCTTCGGCCGGGGTTTATGTGAGCGGCTACAAAGTGGGGAACGTCCATAAAATGTATTTCAAGGAAGACCATTCCGGTAAAATCATCATAGAAATCAGTGTCAGCCGTAACATAAGGATTCCGAAAAACTCCATTGCCCAGATTTACAGCAACGATATTATGGGCACCAAGGCCATCCGTCTGATTTTTTCAACCGATTCGGTATTTCAGCAGGAACATGATACTCTGATTACCGATGTGGAAATAGGCCTGATGGATCAGCTTATGCCGCTGAAAAACAAGGCCGAACGGGTTATGATGTCCATTGATTCCCTTGTGCGGTCTGCTTCTCTGGCCCTGAATCCGCAGACAATACAGAACTTCAGGGCGACCATGAGCAATGTAAAGAATATTACGGAAAACCTGAGCGATCAGAATGAAAGGCTGAACAAAATGTTCCAGAATTTTGAGGCACTTTCAGCTAATCTGAAAGCCAACAGCCCCAAAATAACCCACATACTGAGCAATCTGTCGGAGGTGACCGATTCACTGGCCAAAGCCAATGTACAGAATACCATACTGCAAACACAGCAAGCCGTAACCCAGCTGAACGAAATGCTGGCCCAGATCAACCAGGGAAAGGGTACACTCGGTATGCTGGCATCCAATGATTCACTTTACCGCAATCTGGAATCTGCTTCCCGTAATCTGGATCTTCTCCTTCTTGACCTGAAAGAAAACCCGAAACGATACGTTCACTTTTCCGTTTTCGGGGGCAACAAGCAGAAATAACAAGTAACCAGCACATTGGAAACATTTTGACCAAAGGTCTGAAACCTTTGACCAATTTAGGCCTGCCCAGGAGGCTTTCTTTAAATTTCTTGAAGTAACATTACTTAAACATTTAATTTCTAATTTCTTAAACTGCCTTTTATGTATTCTGCTGAATGCCTTACTATTGAAATTTTTTTTAAAAAAATAAAAAAATTAATGTTCTGGTAAACAAATCCATAACAAAATACTAATAAAATCAATAGTTGCAGTGATTTTTTTTTTGAGGGATTTTTTACAAAATTGCTGTTGAAAATTTGAATCAACCCGATTTCGTTAACCAATTAGAACTAAAAGCTATGCATGACCAGGTTTGGAAAAACTGCCTAAAGGTTATACGTGACAACATTCCTTCAATCAGCTTCCGGACATGGTTTGAACCTATCGTACCCCTGAAACTGGAAAACAATGTACTGACCATCCAGGTACCGAGTCCGTTTTTTTACGAATACCTGGAAGAAAAGTACATTGATCTGCTGCGCAAGACACTCCGCAAAGAGCTTGGCAATGATGCAAAGCTTGAATACAGCGTGGTAATGGATAACAGTATGTATGCCAGTTCTTCTCCTGCCACGATTAAACTTCCGGGCAAGGACCACGCCGAAATTAGCAATCAGCAGGTTTCCATGCCACTGGTGGCTTCTGAGAATACGATACGGAATCCGTTTGTAATACCTGGCATCAAGAAGCTGCATATTGATCCGCATCTTAACCCGAATTATTCTTTCTCGAATTTTGTTGAAGGAGACTGCAACCGGCTTGCCCGTTCGGCAGGATTTGCCGTTGCGCAAAATCCGGGAGGTACAGCGTTCAATCCTTTACTGATTTATGGTGATTCGGGACTGGGCAAGACCCATCTTGCACAGGCAATTGGTATTGAAGTGAAGGAACGGTTCCCCGACAAAACCGTACTTTATGTGAACGCCAACAAATTTCAGACTCAGTTTGTTGATGCCATAAGGAACAATACAAAGAATGATTTCCTGCACTTTTATCAAATGATTGATGTACTGATCATTGATGACGTACATGAATTTGCAGGAAAAGAAAAAACCCAGGATATTTTCTTTCACATTTTCAATCATTTGCATCAGTCGCAGAAACAACTCATTCTCACATGTGACAAGCCTCCGGTTGAACTTCAGGGCCTGGAACAAAGGCTGCTTTCACGTTTCAAATGGGGGTTATCGGCCGATCTTCAGCCGCCAGATCTGGAAACGCGTCTTGCCATATTGAAGAAAAAGATTTATAACGATGGCATTTCCATTCCTGATGAAGTTACCGAATATATAGCCACCCACATAACCACCAATGTCAGGGAGCTGGAAGGTGCACTGATCTCCCTTCTGGCCCAGTCGACCCTGAACAGGAAAGAGATAACCCTTGCCCTTGCCCGTGAAATGATTGACAAAATCAGTAAGAATGTACAGAAAGAGATTTCAATAGATTATATTCAGAAGGTGGTATGCAATTACTTCAATCTGCCGGCCGATGCGATCCGCTCAAAAACCCGCAAACGGGAAATCGTCCAGGCACGTCAGGTTGCCATGTACTTTTCGAAAAACCTTACCAAATCCTCCCTGGCTTCCATCGGGGCGCAGATCGGAGGGAAAGATCATGCTACTGTACTGCATGCCTGCAAAACCGTCAACAACCTGATCGAAACTGATAAATCGTTCAGGATGCAGATTGAAGAGATAGAGAAAAAACTCAAATTCTGACAGGAAAGAAGGCCGGAGTAAATTTGCCGGAAGAAGCAATTTCACGGAAAGAATGCTCACATGCCCAATAAAACGGTAAACGAAGAAGCCCATCAGGACACATATAAAAGCATTGCCGGAATTGCTGAAGGCTTTTATCGTGAAAAGGGAAGCCGCTTTCTTGCCTTTGCCTCTCCTGCCGTAACCACCGAAGAAGCAGAACATTTTGTTAACCATTTACGGGAGAAATATCATGATGCGCGGCATCATTGTTACGCATGGATAATTGGTGCGGCAGGAACCGAGGTGCGTTATTCCGATGCCGGCGAACCGTCGGGAACAGCAGGAAAACCCATTTTAGGCCAGATTCAGCATTTTGGCCTCCGGGATGTGGTGGTTGTGGTTGTACGTTATTTCGGGGGTATCCTTCTCGGCACCGGGGGTCTGAGCAGAGCATACAAGGAAGCGGCACACAACTGCCTGCAAAATGCCACCATCGTCAGCAAAATGGTTGGCTCTGAGCTGTCCATAGTATTTCCCTACAAAACAGAAGGCCTGCTCAACAGACTTTTTCAGGAAGAGAAAATTTCTGTAATTAAGAAGGATTTTTCTCATCAGTGCATTTACAGAATAATGGTTCCCAGGAGCCGAAAAGAACAATTTCTTTTGCGCCTTCAACAGATAAAAGATGTGAAAGTTATTTCAGAGTGAATTTTTTTATAAATTGGAAACAAAAATATCCCATTCTATGAAGAACAGGAGTTTGGTGTCGATCACCGACTTTACAAAAGAAGACTATCTTAAAATACTGGACACGGCGGCTGAATTTGAGAAGCAACAACCCTCCGATCTGCTCAGGGGTTTTGTGATAGCTACCCTGTTTTTTGAACCCAGTACGCGCACCCGGTTGAGTTTCGAATCGGCTGTTCAGCGACTGGGAGGGAAAGTGATCGGATTCAGCGACAGCAATTCATCCAGCGTAGTTAAAGGAGAAACACTTCGTGACACGATCCGGATAGTAAGCAATTACTGTGATCTGATTGTCATGCGCCATCCCCTGGAAGGTAGTGCACGCTTTGCCAGCGAAATTGCCAGAGTGCCTGTTATCAATGCAGGTGACGGAGCCAATCAGCATCCTACTCAGACACTGCTCGACATGTACAGCATCCGTAAAACCCAGGGGAAACTCGAAAACCTGAACATTTTTCTGGTAGGCGATTTGAAATACGGACGCACGGTGCATTCCCTTCTTATGGCCATGTCGGCATTTAAACCAACTTTCTGGTTCGTGTCGCCCGACGAACTCAAAATGCCGAATGAATATAAGCTTTTCCTCAATTCAATGGGCATTGAATATTACGAACAGAAAGATTTCGCAGAGAATATCGACCTGGCCGACATTATTTATATGACCAGAGTGCAGAAAGAACGGTTTTCCGATCCGATGGAATACGAAAAAACCAAAAATGCTCTGGTTCTGAAAAAGAACATGCTGGCCAATACCCGGCCCGGAATGAAAATCCTTCATCCATTACCCCGGGTAAACGAAATCAGCATTGATGTGGATGACAGTGAAAAGGCCTACTACTTTACCCAGGCACTCAACGGAGTGTATATACGGCAAGCCATTATCTGCTCAATTTTAGGACTGATCTAAAAATGCTCTCCTCTATGAACGATAAAAAACACCTGATGGTAAGTGCCATCAAAGACGGGACAGTGATTGACCATATCCCGGCCAGAAACCTTTTCAAAGTAATTTCCATTCTGGGGCTCAATAAGATTGACAATCAGATTACCTTTGGCACCAACCTGGAAAGCAAAAAACTGGGCAAGAAGGCAATTATCAAGATTGCAAACCTTTTTTTCCCTGAAGAAGATATCAATAAAATTGCACTGGTAGCTCCTGAAGCAAAGCTCAACATTATCCGCGACTATGCCGTGGTTGAAAAGAAAGTGGTCCAGGTTCCCGATGAAATCATTGGAATTGTGAAGTGTTTCAATCCGCAGTGCATCACCAATCATGAAAAAATCACAACCCGCTTCGCTGTGATACAAAAGAAAGAGGTAGCTTTAAAGTGCCACTATTGCGAAAAAATCACCGATCAGGAACATATAGAAATCCTGTAACCATCATCAGGGTTTTCCGGCTGGCCGGAAATGTTTGCCTGCAAGCTCAAGCAGTTCTGTTTTGCGTATCCCCCTGATAGCAAGAACCGTCAGAAGAAATCCGACCAGCGGGAATACAATACTCACATGAAAAGTTCTATGCGAATAATCCAGGACAAAAGGTATCTGAAAGGCGAAAAAAACCATCATTCCTTCAAGACCCAGAAATAAAACGGCAGTAAAAACAGCCAGTCGCATCTGGAGGTCCTTCCTGTTCCATAAAAGCAACACGACAAACAGTAACAAAACAATAACTACACCAAGAAAAGGCAAAGCCCAGAAATTATTGCTGAAACCGGCCGGCAATTCAGGAGCGTTTTGTATTCCCGTCAGGCCAAAGACAACCGGTTTTCCGGATTCGGGCAAATAAGTAATGAGAGGAAGTGTGAACAATAAGGATGACAGTATCAAGGCTGCCAGGAGAAAATAACTGTGGAGATAACGGAACATATTTGGAAGTTTGGGAAACAAAGATAACGATTTCCATGGACCCGGATTCCTTATTTTCAAACGGAACCTCCCCTGCAGGCTGCTTTTGCTTCATTCCGGCGGGATTTAAACCTTAACTCTCCTTTGGTTTACCTGCTATTGATTGCATTTCTGATCTGCAATACAAGGTAAACCGAACATATGCTTCCGCGCAATCGAACAATTTAAATCAGGCAATTGTTTAGGGTTATATCAGCAATTGTTAATAAATGGAATGCTTTTTAATGAAAACTTTCCGACCTTTGTATCATATTCCTGTAAAGAATGGTAACTTCTGACAATCCGGAATTGAAAGCGCTGATCACCCTTCTGGAAGATCCGGATGAAGAGGTATTTTCCCATGTTTCGCGTCATATTCTGGAGCAGGGTCCCACGGCAGTGCCCGCCCTGGAAAAACTGTGGGAAGTAACCACAGATGAGCAGTTACAGGAAAGACTGGAGTGGCTCATTCAATACATCCAGACGCGTCTTGTGGAAAAAAATCTGGAAACATGGATTGCCGGAGGAGGAGACAATTTGCTGGAAGGGGCCTTTCATGTTGCCCGGCTTCAGTATCCTGAAATAACCTACGCCGAACTTTACCGGGTTCTTGATGATATCCGGCAGGATATATGGCTTGAACTGAATCCGCATCTGACGGCACTTGAAAAAGTGAGGATCATCAATCACTTTCTTTACGACATCTATAAATTTTCGCCTAATACCCTCAATTTTTACGCTCCTCAGAATTCTTTTATCAACCAGGTACTGGAATCACGGAAAGGGAATCCCATATCGCTGGGCATCATTTATATCTGCGTGGCACAGATGCTGGAAATTCCAATCTACGGAGTAAATCTTCCAAGGAATTTTGTTCTGGCCTATCGTGATGAATTTGCCTCACCGGACGCCATTCTTTTTTATATCAATCCATACAACAGAGGCATCGTGCTCGGGCGCAGGGAAATTGACCTGTTTCTTCAGCAACTGTCAATTGAACCCCAGCCATCTTTTTATGAACCCTGCACCAATATTGACATCCTGCAACGATTACTGCTCAGCATAATTCAATCGTTCGAGAAACTGGGATACGCAGAAAAAATCAAGGCATTCCAGCGATTGTTCCATATTGTCAGGGGCGAGAGTAATCCTGACCTCTCATTCAGGTAAAATGTAAAAATCACAGGACTTCATCTTTCGGCATCATGGGATGCCAAAAAACAAAGTCCTGAATCCATTTCTGCTGACAAAACCTACTTAGCGTAACTCACCGCCCGGGTTTCTCTGATGACCGTAATTTTTACCTGGCCCGGATACGTCATTTCATTCTGAATTTTACGGGCAATTTCGAATGAAAGGCTTTCTGCCTCCTTATCGGAAACCTTGTCAGCGCCAACAATTACCCTCAGTTCCCTTCCGGCCTGGATGGCATAGGTTTTCTGGACGCCGGGATAAGATAAAGCAAGTGATTCCAGATCTTTGAGCCGTTTAATATAGGATTCAACAATTTCCCTGCGAGCTCCGGGGCGTGCACCTGAAATGGCATCACAAACCTGAACAATCGGGGCTATCAGTGTTGTCATTTCCACTTCATCGTGATGCGAACCTATGGCGTTGCATATTTCCGGTTTTTCCTTGTACTTCTCAGCCAGTTTCATTCCGAGAATGGCATGAGGCAGTTCGGGTTCATCATCCGGAACTTTTCCGATATCATGCAGCAATCCGGCACGTTTGGCAATTTTAGGATTCAATCCCAGTTCCGAAGCCATAATGGCGCAAAGGTTGGCCACTTCGCGTGAATGTTGAAGAAGATTCTGCCCGTACGAAGACCGGTATTTCATTTTCCCGACCAGACGAATGAGTTCAGGATGCAATCCGTGGATTCCCAGATCGATGGCAGTTCTTTTACCGATTTCAACGATTTCTTCTTCAATCTGTTTTTGTGTTTTCTGAACAATCTCTTCAATGCGAGCCGGATGAATGCGACCGTCAGTAACAAGCTGATGAAGAGCAAGCCTGGCTATTTCCCTGCGAACCGGATCAAAAGCCGAGAGGATAATGGCATCGGGCGTATCGTCAACGATAATTTCCACTCCGGTGGAAGCCTCCAGGGCACGGATGTTTCTGCCTTCCCTCCCGATGATTCTTCCTTTGATTTCATCGCTTTCGAGAGGAAAGACGGTGACAGAATTTTCGATAGCCGTTTCGGATGCCACCCGCTGAATAGTTTCTACCACAATTTTCTTGGCTTCACGTGCAGCTGTCATTTTGGCCTCATCCATAATCTCATTGATATACATCATGGCCTGTGATTTTGCCTCCTCCTTCAGGGAATCAATCAGCTGAGCCTTGGCTTCTTCGGCCGATAAGCCGGAAATTGCTTCAAGTTTTTCAACCTGTTGATGATGCAACCGCTCCAGTTCCTCACTTTTCTTATCTACGAGTTCTTTCTGCGCTGCCAGGTTTTCCTTTAATACATCCAGTTCTTTTTTCTGCCGCTGGTTTTCTTCAAAACGCATATTAAGAGCCTGTTCACGCTGTTTCAGCCGGTTTTCAAGCTGGGCAATCCGCTGGTTTCTTTCATTAATAAACTTTTCATGTTCGGCCTTTAACTGCAGAAATTTCTCCTTTGCCTGAAGGATCTTATCCTTTTTGATCATTTCAGCTTCCTGTTCGGCTTCCTTGACAAGGTTCCTGGCTCTGCGGCTGAGACCTTTCTGGGAAAGGTAAAGAGCAAGCCCTCCTCCTGCCAGAAAAGCTACCAGTGCAATGACTGAATCAAGCCATACTGCATTGATAATAAAATTGATATACATAGTATTTTGTATTATATTGATTAATAAAAAACCCGCACTGCCTTCTTCAAAGAGTTAGGAAACCCCAATCTGACATGGGTGGAGCGGCCGCCTGTTTGGGACTTCTATCGTTCGCACAAGGCGAATACCGCCGAAGCGGTTAAATAGCCTGTCCTACGCAGACCGAGCTGAGCTCCAATGGTTTAATTGTTGAGTTTCACACCGTTGAAGTGACAGTGCGGGCAAGTTTTCACTATCTTTATATGGAAAAGAACGCGTGCTTATTCCTTTGACAAATAGTCATCCAGCTCCTTATCCAGTTTTTCAAGTTCCTGCCAGACAGAAAGATCCTGAACCCGGTTTTCAAGATCCATCAGCCGCAGAACGAATTGCAGGGCTGCCATGGCAAGAAAATCCTGGTTATCTTTATCCGCATACTTTTGCTTATACTGAAAAACCTTTTCATTAATCAGCCGGGCCGCTTTTCTGATCCGTTCCTCATCGTCCCGGTCAATCTTCAGAGGATAATACCGGTCAGCAACGTTCACCCGTATGGAAAGCTTATCCTCCATAGACCCCCATTACTATTTGTTCAAAAGACCAATGCACCTGTCAATCTCCCGCACTATCCTGTTTATCTTCAACCTGGCTTCATGACTGTCTTCTGTTGTTGCCGCAATCATTTTTGCCAGTTTGACCTTATTCAGTTTATCTTCAAATTTACTAATTTCTTTTTCTTTTGTTTTAACAATTTCATGCAAGCTTTTGTTCTCTTCCCTGAGGCGATCCCTTTCCGCTTTTGCCTTCTCATACAATGACATCAGAACTTCCACTTTTTTCCGAAGATTCTGAATAATTTCTTCCTGGGTCGCCATAATCCCTGAAAATGTCATTGCAAATATACAATTATGATACGGTATTTTCACCATGTTTACCTCCGAAATAAATGAATTATGCAATACATTAATTATCAATACAATATCTAATAATACTTAATAATTTGCTTTAGAACATGCTGTCACCAACATCAACACACATCCTGTTCATCGATGCAGTATAAAGAATCGTCTGACATTATTCGCCGGGTAACGAATCTGACACTTTATCAAAAGCACGTTGCAAAAAACATTTCATTTTGTAAATTTACCCCTCTGTAACCCTTCCGACCAGTATGAATAAACATTTGCTCTTTCTGCTTTTCATAGCTATACTATTGCCCTTTAGTACCTATTCCCAGAAATTTGAAGGGTCGCAATTCTGCCCAATCGGCTATAACCTGATGGCCGGAAAAGATTTTAAATTAAGAATGGCGCCGGTTTATCCAAAACTTCCCGGAAATATGCAGAATGCAGACAAAATGGAATACGTTCTTACCTATTCGCTCTATGAGATACTCACCCGGCAGTTGATGGAAAATCTGAAGGTATATATTCCACCTCCAACCATTTTTGAAGACAAAGTCAAGTATGACCAGTATGGATTTCCGGAAGTCACTGTTCAAAAGGCTATAAAACTATCTGATGCGAAATACTTCTTCAAATGCCAGGTGCGAGTTGAGGAAGCATTTCCCACGGCCACACCTCAGGGAATGGTTACGCCTGGAATCACTATACTTTTCACACTTTACAGCAAGCAGGGATATGTGCCTATAAAAAATGTAACTGTAAACAAGGTGATGCCTCAGGCAGTTAAAGCCGATCTTTCTCTTCTGGCTGGGCTCACTTCGCAGGAAATAGTGGCTGAAGGCCCCACGCTGGAAGAATTGATGATTGAATGCGTCAAAGAACTCGGCCTGCACCTTGAAAAATAGTACTATGAAAGAATATACGGCAGTCGGCGTAATGTCAGGTACCTCCTGTGACGGTCTGGATCTGGCCTTATGCCATTTCAGTCTGCAGCCTGCCGGCTGGAAATTCAGTATTGAACGCTGCCGTACCATTCCCTACCCTGAAATATGGTCGAAAAGACTTACCGAAGCCCATCTTCTCAGTGCCTACGAATTGATCAGGCTGGATCATGAATTTGGCCGTTTCATCGGAATGCAGGTGAAGCAATTCATTAAGGCCTATCCGCAGAAAATCGATGTTGTGGCATCGCATGGGCATACGGTATTTCACCAGCCCGAAAAAAACCTGACTTACCAGATAGGCCACGGCGCCCAGATTGCTGCCGCATCAGGTATTACAACCATTTCAGACTTCCGAAGTCTCAATGTGGCCATTGGAGGACAAGGCGCACCACTGGTTCCCATTGGAGATGAAATTCTGTTTCCCGACTATCATGCATGTCTGAACCTCGGGGGGTTCTCCAATATTTCTTATTCCTACAGAAAACGGCGTATTGCATACGACATCTGTCCGGTCAATTTTCTGTTCAACCATTATGCCCGCAAGAAGGGTAAACCCTATGATGAAAACGGGGCCATGGCCAGGGAAGGTACTTTACACGAAGAACTTCTGATGAAGCTCAACGAACTCGACTATTATAAAAAAACACCCCCGAAATCACTGGGCAGAGAATGGGTTGAGGCTACGGTACTTCCTCTGGTTGATCACTATGATCTTTCTGTTCCTGATGTTCTCAGGACACTGAATGAGCATGCAGCCATGCAGATCAGCAAAGCCTTCGGCAACCGGGGCAGGAAAAAAATTCTGGTCACGGGTGGGGGGGCGCTGAATGCGTTCCTTATGGAACGAATCAGAAAACATACCCATCATGAACTTTTTATCCCCGACAATGAAATTATCAACTATAAGGAAGCGCTAATTTTTGCCTTCATGGGTATCTTACGCATCCGGCATCAGGTAAACTGCTTTTCCTCGGTATGCGGAGGCCGGTTTGATTGCGCCGGCGGGGCGGTTTATGAAATTGTTTAACTGAAATAAAAAAGTATATGGAAAATTTTTCAGCTTTTATTCCAACGGATCTCCGGTTTGGTAAAGGATGTACCAAAGAAATCGGTACCATTGCCCGGCAATATGGGAAAAAGGCTTTGCTGATCTACGGGAAAGGTTCGGTAAAGAAAAACGGTACCTTTGATAGCGTTGTAAACTCCTTGAAATCAGGAGGCATCTCCATTGTGGAATACGGAGGTATTAAATCCAATCCGGTAGTTGAGGACGTGCGGAAGGCCACACAACTGGGGATAGAAAGCAAAGCAGAAATGATTATCGCTGTCGGAGGTGGAAGCGTTATCGACTCGGCAAAGATCATTTCGGTTTGTATTCCCGGAAATCTTGACGGGTGGGATGTTGTGAAGGGAAGAGTTCAACCCGTGTCAGCCCTCCCCTTGCTGGCCGTTTTGACACTGGCCGCCACAGGAACAGAAATGAACCCGACAGGTGTGTTGCAAAACCATGAA
>JAAYUG010000086.1 GCA_012517825.1 Bacteroidales bacterium
CTGGTTTACAATCAGTTCAAGAATGCTGCTGTTCAGCTGCTGACCGTTGAAACCTTCCTTCCGGTTAAAATTGAGGTTCCGAAAGACCAGGAGGTAATACACCCCGATTATATCTTTGAGCCTACCAAGGAAGTAATGGTAAAGGAGATCATTCCTAAGTCGCTGAAAATACAGTTTTTTAAAGCGCTTCTTGATTCGTTTGCCGCTGAGCATGGAGCCCGCATGACTGCTATGTACAAAGCAACCGACAATGCCACGGAGTTGCTCAATACCCTGCGGCTGAATTACAATAAAGCCCGCCAGGCATCCATAACCAATGAAATTCTTGAGATAGTGAGCGGAGCCAATGCGCTCGGGAAATAGCTACCCTTCATGATGATGCCAGAGACCGGACGGTGGAGCTGTTGTTACGGAAACACTGTCAGATGGTTTTTGCCTGCAGGGAGCCTGCTGATTGTCCTGGTTCTATGGTATGCATTTTCTCTTCCCGAACCTTTGTTCAGGGTATCCTATGCAACCGTTCTTGAAGATGCGAATGGAAATTTGCTGGGGGCCAAAATTGCCGCCGACGGACAATGGCGTTTTCCTGCACCTGATTCTCTGCCCTGGCGGTATAAAAAGGCGCTCATTGCCTTTGAAGACAAACGTTTTTACTCCCATCCCGGTTTTGACATAAGAGCCCTTGGCAGGGCACTGGTACAAAATATAAGAGCCGGTGAAGTTCGCAGTGGAGGCAGCACACTGACCATGCAGGTTATACGCCTCAGCAGGCCCGGCAAGCCACGAAATATTTTTCAGAAAGCAATAGAAATCATTCTGGCCACACGGCTGGAGCTTAAATACTCCAAGGAGGAGATTCTGAGGATGTATGCTGCGCATGCTCCATTTGGCGGAAATGTTGTGGGTATTGAGGCGGCGGCATGGAGGTACTTTGGTTGCCGTTTGCAGGATCTTTCATGGGGAGAAAGTGCGTTTCTGGCCGTATTGCCAAATACCCCGGCAGTGGCCTTTCCCGGCAGGAGGGAAGCATTGCTTCGTGAAAAAAGAGACAGGCTTCTGGAGAAGCTGTTCCGCAACGGAGTACTGGATTCGCTGAGCCTGATGCTGGCAAAAAGTGAAGAAATTCCGGAAAAACCTTATCTGCTCCCCAGGCTGGTCCCTCATCTGGTGGAAAGGTATGCATCAGGAAAACAGGGAGGGCGCATCCGTACAACCATTGACAGTGAATTGCAGCTCAATATTTTGCACTTACTTCCCAACCATCAGAAAACGCTGGCCGGTAATGAAATTTACAATACCGCAGTACTGGTGCTTGAAACAGAAACAGGGAATGTGGCTGCCTATATTGGGAATTCGGTGCCCGAAGGGGAAGAGGGGCACGGGGATGAGGTTGATGTGATACGGGCACCCAGAAGTACGGGAAGCATATTGAAGCCCTTTTTATATGCTGCCATGCTGCAAAGCGGAGAAATTCTGCCCGATATGCTGGTGCCAGATTATCCTGTGCGAATGCAGGGATTTGCTCCGCGGAATTATGACCGCACTTTTCAGGGAGCTGTGCAGGCAAGGCGGGCGATTGCACGTTCGCTGAATGTTCCGGCAGTTCATATGCTTCAGCAGTATGGTGTTCCGCGCTTTCATAAGTTACTGCGCGACCTGGGCATGAGTACCCTTGCTTTTGATCCTGATCATTATGGACTAACGCTCATTCTGGGGGGCGCCGAAGGTACCCTGTGGGATCTATGCGGTATTTATGCCAGCCTGGGCAGGGAACTTCTCCATTATCCCTCCCTTAATGGGAAATATGATCCGGATGATTTGCATGAACCGGTACTTCTTCAGATCCGCAGATCGCACGGTAAAGACACGGTTATTGCGGAACCGTATGCAGTTTTGGGAGCAGCTGCCGTTTATTTCATGTTCGAAGCCATGGCCGAAGTGAACCGTCCTGATGCAGAAGGCATGTGGCAATGGTTTGAAGGGACCGGGAAAATTGCCTGGAAAACGGGAACCAGTTTTGGAAACAGAGACGGGTGGGCCATTGGAGTGACTCCGGCCTATGTGGTTGGTGTATGGGTTGGGAATGCAAGCGGAGAGGGCAGGCCGTTGCTGACAGGCTTAAACTGTGCCGCCCCTATTATGTTTGATGTTTTCAGGCTCTTGCCAAAAAGCAGATGGTTCACTCCTCCATGGGACGATATGGCACAGGTAACAGTGTGTCGTGAAAGCGGATACCGGCCGGGTCCATACTGTCCGCATATTGATACAATCTGGGCCCCGGCAGCCGGTTTAACCGCAAAGGCATGTCCCTTTCACCGGATCATCCATCTGAGTTATGACAGAAAATACAGGGTTTCCGATGTATGCTCCGGTCAGGATAAAATGGTACATGTTCCCTGGTTTGTATTGCCACCGGCAATGGAATGGTTTTATCGTTCCCATCATCCTGATTATGCGGTTTTGCCTGACTGGAAGGAAGGCTGCGCCATACCGGGAGAAACTCCTTCGCTGGATGTACTCTATCCAAAGTCCGGATCAAAAGTGTATATCCCCCGTGAACTGAGCGGAGCTGAGAGCAGAATGATATGCGAAGCCATTCACCGGCGGAGAAATGCCCGGCTATTCTGGCATCTTGATGATACCTTTCTGGGAGTAACCACCGGCATTCATCAGAAAGCCATCAATCCGCCGGAAGGAAAGCATACACTCACACTAACGGATGATGAAGGAGAAACAGTACAGGTATTTTTTGAAGTCATTGCCGGCAGATAACCCGCTGACAGGAAAACCGGCTATTCTGCTTCGGGCGAAACCTTTCCGGATCCAAAGCGCAGAAGGATTGCCTTTACTTCTTCAGGTTTTATGGGTTTGGTAATGTAATCATTCATGCCAATGGAAAGGGCTCTTTTGCGGTCTTCCCGGGAGGCGCTGGCAGTCATGGCTATAATGGGAGTCTGGATGCCTGATGCCCGCAGTTCAATGGTAGCCTGCAGTCCGTCTTTTTCAGGCATAAGAAGATCCATGAAAATGATGTCGTATTGTTTTTCCTGAACCTTTTGTACTGCTTCCCTACCATTATGGGCAACGTCAATTTCAATCCCGAACGCCTTAAAAAGGGTTTGTGCTACTTTAACGTTGACGGCATTGTCTTCAGCAAGCAGAATATTCAATCCTTTGCCGATGTTTCCCGGCACGATATGCCTGAATTTTTCAGGAGCAAGATCAGGAAAATTGTCCTGCAGGATGTCGAAGATTTCAGAGCGGTCGAAGGGAGAGATGAGATAATAGTCAATCCACAGCTGTTTACAGCGGATATAGTTACCCTGTTTATCGCGGGAGGAGACAAGAATCAGCAGGAAATATTCCGAAAGAGATTCTTCCTGGATTTTTTTTGCAATGGCGAAACCATTGATAAGGTTCGAGTCAGTGAGGATTACCAGATGAAGTGGTTCCGGTTTACCGGGAATATGGTTCTGAAGAAATCCGGTGATATCGCTTCTGGAAGGGAGAAGAGTTAATTGGATCCCCATTTTTTCAATGGTTTCAATGAGTTCCGTGTCACGGGCCGGATCGAAAGTAATCAGGGCACAGCGGATTTCATTGAACGATGAAATATTGCTGAAATCGTATTTTTTCTTGAGTTTTTCGTTGGAAAAAACTTCAATGGTGAAATGGAAGCGGCTTCCTGGAAAGGCAGGGTTGGTAGAGATACGGGACGGGCTTTCCACGAAAATTTCACCGTTCATAAGTTCAACCAGTTGTTTGGCAATGCTTGTTCCAAGACCGGTTCCTCCGAATTTTCTTGAAGTGGAACTGTCGGCCTGTTTGTAGGTTCGGAAAATTTCATGCAGTTTATCGGGAGGAATGCCAATGCCGGTATCTTCGACATCAAAAGCCAGAGTGATATTGCCTGAATAATTTTCAATCTGGTTGACATTAACATGAATTTCTCCGGAAGGAGTAAACTTGACTGCATTGCTCAGCAGGTTGGAAAGAATTTGCCTCAGTTTAATGGGGTCGCCTATCAGGTTATTAATAACGGAAGGTTCAATGTTGACATGGATCTGAACACCTTTGTCGGCGGCGAGGGGTTTATAAAGATTAACCACCCAGTTGATTTCTTCCCTGAGCCGGAAAGGAATATCTTCCAGGATCATTTTCCCGGCTTCGATTTTGGAGTAGTCGAGAATGTCATTCAGCAGGCTCATGAGCAGCTCTGCTGATTTCCTGATGATAGACACCTGTTCTGTCTGCTCTCCTGTGAGGTTCTGGCGGGCCAGGGCTTCAGCCATACCGATGATTCCGTTCATCGGGGTTCTGATTTCATGACTCATCCGCGCCAGGAATTCGCTTTTTGCCTGGTTAGCAGCAGCCTCCTGTCGGCGCGACTTTTCCAGAGGAGTGACATCAATAAATGCTTCGATGATGCATTCCTCCCCGTCAATCATAACGGGAATCTCTTTTTTCAGTATGGTCACTTCATGACCTTTGTTCGAGTAGTATATGAACTGATTCGAATCAAAAGCTGTGTTAAAGGAATCGGTATAAAGATAATTGTCGGGAATAAGAAAACGGTCGGAAATGTTTTCACCTACCCACTGAACACCCGGATCAAGGTTCAGGATTTCAATGGCTGTTTTATTGATGGTTTTAATCCGTTTCTCTTTGGAAAGCATAATAATTCCGACCGGCAGAACATCCATAATCTGCCGGAAGGTACGTTCCGTATTTGTGAGGGTTTCTTTCTGGTTTCGTATGATCTGCAGGGAGCGCTCATAATAGAACAAAAGAACAACAATAAGAATGAAACTTACGAGGAAAAAAACCAGTATGTATTTAAGAATTCCCTGAAGGATCATGTGCAGGGGGTAACTCAGGATGATACCAAAATGCACCCGGAAGATCTGAAGGGGATAATAAACTGACAAAACCCTGATGCCCGACTTTCCGGTAAGGATTTTATGACGGAGGATTCCCGGCAAATCGTTGGAGATACTGTCAAGAATGGCGGATGCGTTTTGCGGTTTGAATTCTTCCAGGCTGTTATTGAGCAGAAAAACGGCTCCGGAGGAATTGACAGCCCATTCCAGTGTCTGATTGTTCAAGGTATATCGTTGCAAAACTGTAGAGATAAAAGGAATGACTTCCAGGTTGATTTCTATATTGCCTCCGCACTTTTTGTTCTTAAAATATGGCAAAGTATAGGTAATCTGGCCGTTTTGTTCTTCAACAGACTCTTTGCTTTTAATTTCTTTCTGGCTCTGGGATTTGTAGATATCAATTATGAATTCGTCTTTCCGGTTGCGGTAGAGGCTGAAAACATTGCGGGAAGTATCATACACCGTAATGGACGATATAATATTTCCGAAACGTGAATAAAAAAGTTCCAGATTCTTTAGTTCTTTCTGATAATCCTGGCCGGAAAAAAAGACTGACAAGTCGGTATTGAAAACGTAGAAGTTGAGATCATTTTCGAGGGAAGCAAAGAGATTCTCCGTTTCGGAGGTGAAATAGGACAGTTGTTTCATCATTTGCTGCTGGCGGTTGTGGACATGATCGCGGTAGGAGAAATAGAAAAAAAGTGCATTACCTGCAAAAAAAAGGGGAAGGACTATACCGCCAAGCAGGAATTTACGGGGCATATACACAATCAGGTTTAACGTGTGCAATCAGTAAGGCATAATATGATAGCCAGAACACCTTCAAAAATAAATAAAAAAATGAGCCGGCAAACTAAGTGCGGTACTTTGTATCTTCTTCGGTGACAATATTGATATAGCTCCGGTATCGTGAGTAAGGGATTGTTCCTTCTTCCACTGCTTTCTGAACGGCACATCCGGGCTCATTCAGATGGAGGCAGTTGTAGTACTGGCAATTTGCGGCGGTTTTAAAAATCTCGGGGAAGAAGTGAAAGATTTCTTCTTTTTTCATATCAACCAGTCCGAATCCTCTTAAACCCGGGCTGTCGATCACATACCCTCCGCTGCTGAGGGGGAACATTTCATAAAAGGTTGTAATATGTTTCCCCTGCAGGTGGTAATGCGAAATATCGCCTGTTTTGAGATGCAGACCTGGTTCAATGGCATTGATCAGGCTTGATTTTCCTGTGCCGCTCAGGCCCGAAATCAGTGTAATCTTGTTTTTCAGCAACTCCGCCACCGGTTCAATACCGTCTTTTTTAGTGACAGAAGTAAGGAAATAACCGTACCCGGCTTTTTGGTAAATTTCGGTTGCCTCGTCGAGAAGTTCCTGCAAAGGTCCTGTAAAAAGGTCCTTTTTATTGAAGACCAGAAAGGCAGGGATTCTGTATGCTTCGGCTGTCACCAGAAACCGGTCGATAAATTCAAAGGGGGTTTGGGGAAAGGCGACGGTTACCACCAGCAAAGCCTGGTCAATGTTGGCGGCCAAGATGTGGTATTGCCGGGAGAGATTGCTGGGTTTACGGATGATATAGTTTTTCCTTTCCTCTATGGAGGTAATCAATCCGGTTTTTCCGTCAGGAGTCAGTTCCAGGGTTACGCGGTCTCCGACAACCACAGGATTGGTTGTTTTTGACATCTGCAGGCGAAAGTTTCCCTTGATCTTGCAGGGAATCGTTTGTCCGTTTTCACAGGCTACCGTATACCAGCTTCCGGTGGTTTTGGTTACAAGGCCCTTCATAATGAGTAAACGTATTCCTTTGGTTCGTCGTCTTTTTCTCTATGGCGGGCTTTGTTTCTGAAATGAAAGGAAAGGGAAAAATAATAAAGTCGGGTTTTCGAAAATTCGGGGAATTCGTGGGGATTAAGAAAATCGTCGAGCATCTGAGTGAACCGCAGGTTGATGCCTCCGGGAAACTGAATGCCTCCGAAAACGGAGGGGACAAATGTATTGGTCTTATTACTGAACCATTCAGTAGATTTTATTTTGAGGTTGTTAACGAAGTGCTTTTCTTTATAATGAAATAACCATTCGTATTGGCCTCCGGCAAAGAGGTAAAAATTTTTGCTGAAAACGCCTATTTTGACTGCAAAAGGAATACCTGCCGCATAACTGCGCCGTTTTGTCTTAACATCCGTATAAAGTTTATCCCGGTAGGTGTAATCTTCTTTTGTGATCATTCCAATGTTTCTGAGCGATAAACCCGTAAAAAGACCCAGATGATCGTTCAGGTCATAATTCCAGTAATCGGAGAGGTGGAGGAACATTGTGAAACGCATATTGACAGGTACGCGCTGGTGATTTGCAAATTCTGCATTGGCAAGGGAGAAGATAAACTCACCTCCGGATGTCTGGTACAGTTTTCTGTTCTGGGCCGGTGAACTCAATACGCTCACAAGACCAAAGACGACGACAAAGGGGAAAATTCGCTGCATGAAAGACCGTATTTGTATTGCAAATGTAAGCATTGTGCTGTAATATTCCTGCAGGTGATTTTTATCCCGCAGGTTATGGATTAAAATTCAGCCAAACGAATAAAAACAAGCGCATTTTGAGAGGAATGCTTTTGAATTAAGCAAGATAGGGCAATATTCTTTCGGAACTTAATCTGGCAATATGTTCGCCGATAGCCAGTGACGCGGTGGCGGCGGGTGATGGGGCATTCAGGATATCCAGTCCGTTTTTGTTTTCCAGAATGATAAAGTCATCAGCCAGTTTGCCGGTGTCGGTGCATGCCTGGGCGCGCACGCCGGATCCGCCGGGAAGTAAATCGTCTTCCGTTATTTCCGGAAGGAGTTTCTGCAATTCCTTTACAAAGGCTTTTTTGAAAAAGGAGCGGTAATATTCTGCCAGTCCCATTCGGAAGTATTTTGCCATCACCTGGCGAAAACCCTTCCAGGAGAGAGACCAGGCGAGTTCGGGAAGGGAAATATCCCATTTTCTGTATCCTTCGCGCCGGAAGGCAAACACGGCATTGGGTCCGGCTTCGACGGTTCCTTTTATGGTGCGGGTAAAATGAACCCCAAGGAACGGGAACTCGGGATCGGGCACCGGATAGATCAGATTTTTTACCATCCAGGTTCTGTTTTCACGGAGGGTATAATATTCACCGCGAAAGGGAATGATACGAACGGAAAGTTGCTTTCCTGTGAGCAGGGCTATTCTGTCAGAATACAATCCGGCGGTATTAATGTAGAATTTTGTTAAATAGGTTTTTTCCGGCGTAATGACTTCGGTGAAATCACCCTTGTCTTTCAATGCGATAACCTTTGAACCGGGAAAAATTTCACCACCGAGTTCCCGGAATTTCTGTGCTATTTTTTCGGCTACTGCTGCATAATCAACGATACCGGTGTAGGGCACCCACAGAGCAGCCAGTCCGGCAGCATTTGGTTCGTAGTCTTTAATTTCTGAAGAGCTGAGACGCTTAATCTGGTTCAGGCCGTTTGCAATGCCTTTCCGGTACAGCTCTTCCAGAAGAGGTATCTGCTTTTGGGTAGTTGCCACAATCAGCTTACCACAAATTTTAAAGGGAATATTTTCTTCCTGGCAGAATGAGATCAGTTGCCGGTAGCCTTCAATGCAATTGCGGGCTTTCAGGCTTCCGGGGGTATAGTAAATGCCGGAGTGAATTACTCCGCTGTTGTGACCGGTCTGGTGGGAGGCAAGAACAGATTCTTTTTCAAGGACTGCAATCCGGAGTCCGGGGTTTTTTAATGCCAGTTTCCAGGCTGTTGCCATTCCTACAATGCCTCCGCCGATGATTACAAAGTGATATTGCATGGGAATGAAATGATGACAGAATGGTTTCTGAATGTTTTCTGAACGAAAATAATGCTTTTTTGGCCTAATTTATTCTCAGTTCACTGCGATGTCTCAGTTTTCCTTGCAGATACGCCGGTGAGCAAGGATATAGTGATCAATACGCTGGTTAAAAAGGTTCCGGAGTTGCACTAACATAGGGTGAAGGGGATCGAATTTCCTTGTTCCGAACTTTGCTATGGGAAGAATTTTTGGAGAAGTTCCGGAAATGAACAAAGCTTCGTAATTGTCAACCTGTTTAAGGGGTATGGGTTCTTCCGATAACGGAATACCATGTTCAGCAGCCATGGCGAGAATCTGTTTTCGGGTAACTCCGGGAAGTACCTGGTACAGCGGAGGTGTAAACAGCTTTCCGTCAGCGATTGCGAAAAAATTGCTTTTGCTGCCTTCGGTAATCATCCCTTCTTCATTCACCAGAATCACTTCGTAAATATTCTTATCAGCCAGAATTTTCTCCACTTGCTGCCGCAGTTCCTGCTGAAGAACTTTTGCATTGGGATTGGTGCGGACTGCCTGGAGAGAGACAACTTTAATCCCTTTAATGTATTGTTCGGGCGGCGGATAAGAATGGGGTACAAATCCGGCCAGAAAATCTGTGGTGCCATTGTGAAAAATCAGTTCGATCCTCACATTTCCCAGAGAGCAATTGTTGTATTTAATCAGATGGCAAAGCTGTTGCAGA
>JAAYUG010000087.1 GCA_012517825.1 Bacteroidales bacterium
AATACGATGCCTTCCGCAATGTTCAGGCAGGTACCGGTTACTATGACAATGAAATCAGTATTGTATGGTCCACAGGGCAGGGATTTGCGGCCGGAACGCAGTACAAGGTTAAGGTAGCTGAAAAGAGCGTTACACTGAGTTCCACCATTCAGGGGTGTGAAGATGCTACCCCTGAGGAACTGAATGTATTTGTTCTTGCCCGTCCAACGGTGGCCTTTGACGGAACCGAAGGTGGTGGTTGCGGAATCAACCCCGGTACTGATTTTTACGTTCCTTTAACGGTTACCGGTCTTGGCAACTGGGAGGTGACCTACACGGTAAGCTATAACGGCGGAGCCGCTGGTGCTCCCCAGACCTATACGCTCAACCTGGCGGCTCCTGCAGTAACTGATGCCACTGTAATTGCAGAATCAACTACGCCCCGTACAGCGGCAGGTACACCCACTTCAGGTACTGACGGGTTGCGGGTTTCTCTCCCCGCCGGTCAGTATGGTTATTATGATGTAACTATAACCAATATTACCGACCGCATTTCGCGTAAGTCGCAGGATGCCCTTGCTGCTCAGGGTGCCGCCGGTTCCTACAGAATTTATGTTGTACCTACCCCGACCACCAGCCCGATTCAGCATCTGAAGAATTTGTAATCTCAATAAATCTTTCGGTTGCATGAATTGCCAGAAATGAAAGCGATACGGCAATATATTGTCCTTGCACTCCTGCTGGGCATGTTTTCAGCGCACAGCCCCGGGCAGACTCTGCCCCGGGTTTGCGTGGGAAGCAAAGTCCGGTATGGAGTGCAGGGACTTGCCAATTCGCATTTCGACTGGACAGTTCAGGGCGCAACTATTCTGAACAATTATGGCGATTCCATTGACGTTCAATGGAATGTACCTCCCGGCATCTATTCTCTGTCGGTACTCGAGACTTCGGAGTTCAATTGCGTGGGCCAACCGGTAACCGCCCAGGTGCAGGTAAATTATAACACGATAAGTATAGGAACAAATCTTGAGGTATGTTACGGCGACAGTTTGTTGCTGGTGGCGCCGGGTGGTTTTGTTTCCTATCAATGGAGTAACGGGGCAACAACACGGCAGACCTTTTCAAGGGGCGGCCCTGTTTGGGTAATCGCTACCGATGCGTCCGGTTGTCAAAGCCGCGATTCGGTATTTGTTAAAGTTAATCCTCTCCCGGTGATTGACCTCGGGCCTGATACCACACTCTGCGGCAATGAAACCTTTGACCTGGATGCAGGTCCTGGCTGGACCAGTTATCACTGGATCATACGAAGCGGACGCAAAGAAACGGAAGAAAGCGGCCAGACAATCACCGTAGGATCGGGTGCCAAGATTGTTCGTCTTGAAGTTACCGATGCAAAGGGTTGCGTTGGCAGGGATACTGTCGCAGTATTGCCCTGCAGTATCAATCGCATTCTTGGTGTGATCCCCAATGCCTTTACACCTAATAATGACGGACGGAATGATACATGGCATATCGAAAAACTGGCCAATTATCCCGACGCATCGGTTGAAATATACGATCGCTGGGGACGTATTGTATTCCGGCGTGATAAAGGCTATTCCAGTGCTGAATGGGATGGAACGTCCAACGGGAAACCACTTCCTATGGATGCATATTTCTATGTCATTGATTTGCACATCGGAATTGAACCTATTACCGGATCGGTAACCATTATCCGGTAAAAATATTTGATAGAAGAGAAAGAGATAATGAATGAAATTGAATAAAGAAAAGAAAATATACTGGTTGATTCTTGGCCTTGCCCTGCTCATGCCATCTTATTTGCATTCGCAGCAGATTCCGTTATACAGTCAGTACACTTTTAACGGTTTTCTGATCAATCCAGCTATTGCGGGCAGCGAGGGGTATACGGCGCTCAATCTGACAGCCCGCGAGCAATGGCTGGGCATACCCAATTCTCCCAAAACCCATGCCGTTTCGATTCAGACAAGAATGCTGAGAGACAGTTATATTGGCCGATCATTGAAAATCAAAAAGAGAATGCAGATAGCTTCCCGAAGCGGACGGGTAGGCCTGGGAGGCTATGTGTATAACGATATGAGCGGCCTCATTATACGAACAGGTTTTCAGCTGACTTACGGATACCACATTAGGATGAAAGAATCCCAGCTTTCACTGGGGGTGTCAGTCAATGCGTACGAGTTCCGGATTAACAGGCAGGCTATTGTTACCGGCGAGGAGGATGATCCCCTGATACTCGAAACCAAATTCAATACATTTGTTCCTGATGCCAATTTTGGCGTGTATTATGTGAACAAATATTTTTATGCCGGGGCTTCCGTTTCCGACATGATGCAGGCAGCGCTGAAACTTTCCGGTCCCGCAACAACCCAATATAAGCTGATGAGGCATTACTTCCTCATGGCTGGTTATAAAGCACCTGTTGCCGACAATTTTACCCTCGAACCATCGTTTCTTCTCAAAGCCTCTCAGAACGGAGCTGTTCAGCTCGACATTGGTTCCAAAGTTTATTACAAGGAGGATTACTGGGCCGGTATGGCATACCGTACCGGCAATGCCCTGATTTTTATGCTGGGCATGAAAGTTGACAAGTACTATTTTGGTTATGCATTTGATTATTCATTGAGCCATATCATGAGCCGTACCTTTGGTACACATGAATTTATGGTAGCAGCCAAATTCGGCGACAATGCGCGCCGGTACCGCTGGCTGAACCGCTTCTGACAAATACTGACAGAAAGAATTCCTGCCTTTTTTCAAAAAATAGTTACCGGAAAAAATCGAAAACATTTGGTTTTTTCAGGACAAGTATTTATTTTCGATGTTAGATAAATTGTTTTTAACTAAAAACCTGTATTTTTTTAACCCCCTGCTATATACAGGTGTTGATTGGAAAAAGGTGTAGCATGGGACGACTGCTGAAATATGGCGACCATGAACTGTTGAAAGGAATTGTAAATGAAGAAGATGAAGCTTTTGAACATCTCTATAAAGAAATTTTTCCTTCAGTACGCTGGTTGATAGTGAGAAACGGAGGGTCGGAGGAAGATGCCCGCGATTTGTTTCAGGAGTCGGTTATTATTCTGCATGGTAAGCTGAAAGAAGAAGGCCTGATATTGCACTGTACGGTAAAGACTTATTTATATTCGGTTAGCAGGCACCTGTGGTTAAAAGAATTGACCCGAAGGAGAAAATTAAATTTTACAGAAATTGGTGATGAGCAATATCTGATCCTTGAGGAAAATGAAAGCTCCGATTTTGAACAGGAACTTCTCGATTTTTACCTGAAGCAGTTTAATCAGTTGAGCAAGGAATGCAAAAAAATACTAAATTTACATTTCAGAAATGTATCCATAGCAGAAATTACAAAAAAACTTGGTTATCCGAGTGATAGCTATACAATGAACAGGAAATACCGTTGTAAACAGCGATTATTGCAGAAAATATCACGACATCCTTATTTTAAAAACCATGACGGACGATAGTTTTTTGTTCGAGCAGTATCTTGATGGCACGATGGCTGAGGAAACCCTGAGAAAGTTTCTTGACAGGCTTGCCACAGATAAGGATTTTGCCGCCCGCTTCGAGTTGTACAAACGACTGGATGATTTTGTACGGCGGCAGCAACTGCGCGTTTTCTCGGTGCGGAAGGTTTCGGAGGAAAGTGACGGACTGGAAGTGAATGAATTGCAACATCTTGAAAAGGAGATTGGTAAATACTACAGCCACAAAAAAAATACCGGAGAACTCAGAACACTTCGGGAAAAACTTGACCAGGCGTATGAGCATATCCGGAAAGATGATACCAACCGCTCCAAAAAATCTTCCTGGGTTGGTATTGCTGCTTCCATTGCACTGCTTGTCTCCCTTTCCTTGTTGTATTTCTTCCAGAATCATAAAAGTCTTACAACTGAAGAGATTTACAACCGGTATTACTCTGCCTATCCTGCATTTGCAGTAGTTCGTGGTGCCGAATTATCCCTGGTGAATGAGAATCCCTGGCAGGCTGCTCTTAAGCAGTACGAAGCAGGAAATTTCCGCAAGGCTTATACTGCTTTCCAGATGGCCGAATTCTCTATGAAAAATAAAAATCTTGCCAAATTGTACGAGGGAATCTGCCTGATGGAACTCCATGAATATGGAGATGCTGCAGTACAGTTCCGGCAGATTCTGTCCTCGGGAAATAAGTTACTTTATAACCAGGCATGCTGGTATCTTGCTCTCTGCCGCCTCAAGCAGCAGCGGATCAGTGAAGCTGTTACCCTGTTGAAACAGATTGATCCTGACGGAAACACATTTTACCTCAGGGCAAAACAGCTTCTGGATACCCTGGATGATTAAATTCTAAGAAACTGATTTTACATCTTTACCGGTTGATCCTGTTATAGCTGACAAACCCGGTTTGTTTTTTATCCCTTTTCACAATCCGTATTAATAACTACGGCCATGTTGGTCGATCATAGGGACAAACCGGACGGGCAATACCTCATCCTGAATAATTTTACCGTCTTTTTTCTTTAGCAGTATAAGTTCCTGCGTCCATGAATTCTTTTCAACCGGTATGATCATACGTCCTCCTTCTCTGAGTTGCTGAATAAGGGCCGGAGGAATATGGCTGGGTGCGCAGGTGACAATGATTTTGTCGAACGGCGCATGCTCGGGCCATCCAAGGTACCCGTCGCCGGTTTTTATGAACACATTTCGATATCCCAGTGTTTTCAAAACCGAGTCGGCTTTTTCGGCCAGGGGCTGGTGAATCTCAATGCTGAAGACCGAATCGCATAGCTCTGCCAGAACAGCTGCCTGGTAACCTGAACCGGTGCCGATTTCGAGTACCTTGTCGGTGTGCCTGACCCGTAATTGTTCGGTCATAAATGCCACCACATAAGGCTGAGAAATGGTCTGGCCATATCCCACCGACAGGGGATAATCTCCATATGCATAAGGACGTTCCTGTTCAGGAACAAAAACATGCCGGGGAACTTTTTTCATCACCCTGAGCACGTCCGGATCGGTCACACCCCGCCCTGCTATTTGCTGTTCAACCATTCTTTCCCGGTGCTCCTTCCATGGATCCTGCTGGGGCTGCATGCAAAAACTGATTAGATTGATACTGACAAGTGCAAGTAAAAATCTTTGTGTTTTCATTATATTGAAAAAACAGTACCCTGCTCCGGTATAAGGATGTTCCTGAATCCTTTTCTTTCCAGCTGGTTTTTGAAAAACTCCTGGGCGTGCAATTCTCCGTGCACAAGAAATATTTCCTTGAGCAATTCCGGCTTCTGGCATGAGAGGTAAGAAAGCATTTCCTGGTAGTCGCCGTGTCCGCTGAACGATTCTATGCGAAATATCTCTGCACGCACCGGGTACCGGTTCCCGTGAATGGAGACTTCTTCGTCTCCCCTGAGAATGCGGGCACCTAAAGTCTGTGGTGCGCAATAGCCGACCACAAGAACAGAGTTTCGCGGATCAGAAATGGTATTGGCCAGATGATGTTTTACCCGTCCGGCTTCCATCATCCCTGAGGATGAAATTATGATGCAGGGCTCGGTACGGGTATTAAGAGCTTTGGATTCTTCCACCGACTGAATATAATGCAATGAACCGAATCCGAACGGGTCAGGGTCGGCGGCCAGAACCTTCCTGACCTCTTCATTAAAGCATTCCGGATGTAAGCGAAATACATCCGTTATGTTCATGGCAAGAGGGCTGTCAACAAAAACGTCAATCCGGGGAAGTCGACCTTCGTTCCATAGATTGTTCAGTGAAAGTACTATTTCCTGTGTTCTTCCGACAGCAAAAGAAGGGATGATCAGTTTCCCCCTTTTTTCGGTGCAGGTATGTTTCACAACACGGAGAAGTTCTTCGTCTGAATCTTCCAATGGAGTATGGAGCCGGTCACCATAG
>JAAYUG010000088.1 GCA_012517825.1 Bacteroidales bacterium
AAAACAATAAATTTAAATTACCTTTCCAAATGCTTTCATCCATGAAAAACATGATCTGCCTTCTGACAGTTTTATTGACATTTTCGCCCCTTATGGCCCAGAAAAATTTTACCGTAACTTCTCCGGACAAGAAAATCACCGTAACCATTGCTCCTGGAAGCAAGCTGCAATACAGCATCAGCTACCAGGGGAAAACCATCCTCGAGCCTTCGCCCATAAGCCTTACATTATCTGACGGAAAAGTATTCGGGCAAAACGCCAAACTGGCCAAATCACCATCCGCACGTTCGGTCAACAGCCAGGTGAAACCATTGTACGGCATGGCTGAGGTTTATCCCGATGTTTACAATGAACTGCAGATGGATTTTGCTGCCGGATATTCTGTAGTTTTCCGTGTTTACGACAATGGCGTTGCTTACAGGCTGATCACCTCCCTCCCTGGTACTATTCAGGTAAAGAATGAAGAAGCTGTCTGGAACTTTCCTGAAAAATACCAGGGCTATTTTCACCAGGTAAAAGGGTTCGAGACCTCCTTCGAAGAGCACTATCTTCACGATGCCATTTCGGTGCTGGATAAAGGAGCCATTGCCTCCCTTCCTCTGTACGTTGATGCCGGAGTTGCCAGGATGGTCATCACGGAAGCCGATTTGCTGGATTACCCGGGACTCTATCTGACATGGAACGGAAAATCAGGCCTTCAGGGAGTCTTACCCCAGGTACCCAAAACGGTTCAGCCGGGAGGACTGAAAAACTTCAACCTGCGGGTAAAGGAACGCTACGATTACATAGCAGAAACTTCAGGAACGAGGGCCTTCCCATGGCGACTTACCGTAATTGTCCCGGAGGACAAGGATCTGCTGAACATAACCCTCCCCTATCTTCTGGCCTCAGAAAATAAAATCGGAGATGCCTCGTGGATTAAACCCGGCAAAGTAGCCTGGGACTGGTGGAATGCCAACAATTTAACCGGGGTTCCTTTTAAAACAGGTTTCAACACCGATACATACAAGTATTTCATCGATTTTGCAGCGCGCAACGGCATTGAATACATCAATCTTGACGAAGGATGGTCTGATCAGTTTGATCTGCTGAAAATCAATGACGGATCGGTAACGCTTGGCACCAATCCCACCCTGGGTGCAAACCTAAACATGCCGGAATTGTTCCGTTACGCCAAGGAAAAGAATGTAGGGATTATTCTTTGGTGTGTATGGCATACCCTTGACCGTCAGCTGGAAGAAGCGCTTGCCCAGTTTGAAAAATGGGGCGTTGCCGGCCTGAAGGTAGATTTTATGGACCGCGACGACCAGCTGGTGGTGAACTTTTACGAAAGGGTTGCCAGAGAAGCGGCCAAACGCCATATGCTGGTGAATTTTCACGGAGCCTATAAACCCACAGGGCTTGAACGAACCTATCCAAATGTCATCAACAGGGAAAGTGTGCAGGGACTGGAGTACAACAAATTTTCCAATCAGGCCACACCGGAGCATGCGGTATCCATACCTTTTATCAGAATGCTGGCCGGGCCTATGGATTATACGCCGGGAGCCATGACCAACGCCAACAAGGAAGATTTCCGTATCATTAACGACCGCCCCATGAGCCAGGGCACCCGTTGCCAGCAACTGGCCATGTATGTTGTTTATTACGCTCCGCTCGAAATGCTCAGCGATGCGCCAACCCGCTATGAAAAAGAACCCGACATTTTGCATTTTCTGGCCTCGGCTCCTACCGTCTGGGATGAAACCCTCCCGCTGGACGGAAAGGTAAGCGATTACGTTCTGATGGCCCGCCGGAAGGGGAACACCTGGTGGGTGGGCGCCATGACCGACTGGACTGCACGGTCTCTTACCCTGGATCTGAAGTTTCTTGGTGAAGGAACCTATACCATGGAGTTATTCCGCGACGGCGCCAATGCCCACAGAATCGGGGATGATTATGTGCGCGAAGTAAGGTCGGTAACCCGAAACGATAAAATTTCCCTTGAACTTGCCCCCGGAGGCGGCTGGGCAGCCCGGATTACCCCCAACAATTAACCTGTCTGAACTCATGAAAGGAAAAGAACATAACGCAGAAAACCGCTCCTCTCAGGGAAATCAATCTTTCAGCATTGAGTACCTCCGGCGAAAATCGGGATTACCAGGGCCGAGGGCAAACCTCGGGCTCATGTATTCCTTTGCGCGTAAAGCCAGCATGGATGACATCTATGCCTGCCTTCTTGTTAATTCAAAAGAGCAGAAAGATGCCCAGGACGAATTTGTTCTGATGTGCGGAATTGTAGGATATTGCTACCAGAAGCGGAAAGACTACGCGGAAGTCCTTTCCGAAATACGCCCTTTTGCCTCCCACCCCAACTGGCGGATACGAGAGGCTGTTGCCATGGGTATCCAGGAAATGGTCGATAACAACCTGCCTGAGATAATGGATCTTCTTGAACCATGGGTCAATGGGACATATTACGAAAACCGCGCGGTGGCAGCAGCCCTGTGTGAGCCAAAACTTCTTAAAAACGAGGAAGATATACGGAGGATCTTACGGATTATCAAAAAGATCACTATGAAGTTTCTGCTCATAAACGGCAAACTGACCAGTGAACAGGAAACCCTGCGGAAGACCCTCGGATATGCATGGAGTGTGCTGATTGCCGCTTCTCCGGTGGACGGAAGGCCGGAGTTTGAAAAACTCGCGGCCAATACCAACCCCCACATCCAATGGATCGTGCGGGAAAATCTGCGAAAAAACCGGCTCACCGAAATGGACAAACTGTGGGTGGAAAAGCTTCAGAGAAAACTGCCAAAAGAAAGACCATAAGCCTATACTCAGTTTACAAAACGGCGATTCCGACATCACGGTCAAAAAAGGCCGCTACCCTTATATAAATCCTGAATTATTCAATGGGTGCGGATGATACATTACCGTATGCAAGGATTTCGGAACCGAACTGGTCAACGGAAAAGCAGTTGCATCACCAACGCCGCTTTTAGGCTGTATAGGATTTGATATCCCGGGAGAAGAATGCAATGGGTAAATAAAAAGCAGCTTAATCTTCTGTGATTAATGCTTTTATGCGCTCAATCTGCGTCTGTTTGTTTACCTCTCTGAGATTCTGGGCCGTTTGGGTGAAATACTGATGCCCGCTGAGAAATTTCAACTGCAGTTTGTTCCATTCGTTCAGGGTACCGATCATGTTCCGTTCGCTGAGTTCCCTGTAGAGGGTATTGGAAACGGGAATGAAATCGATCCGGCCCAGGTAATCCAGATCAGAATCGCAGATAATGGCTTCCAGCAGGTTGCGTGGCTGGGGAGGGAGCTTGGTGGCCATGATGATTTCGCAGATGCGATCGATCTGTTCCTGCGAATAGCCGTATTTAGGCAGGTATTCACGTGCAATTTCACAACTCCGTTCCTCATGATCCTTGTAGGAAATGACGTGCCCTGCATCGTGGAAAAGAGCCGCTGTTTTCAGCAGAAGGATCTCTTCGTCGGTACAGCCTTCAGCCCAGCCTATCAACTCTACTTCGGTAACCACATCCACCGTATGCTTCACATTATGATAATAAAGCGTTTTGGGAAGTTCTCTCTCCAGTTTGTCCAGAATGATCTCCTGCAAATCGGTAAACTGAATTAATTTGAACTTGGTATTGAAGTTTTCATTGGGGACGGCAGTCTCGCCATGGACAGCAAACTCGGGCTTGAGGCCTTTTACCCAGAAGACGTCGAGATCATCCTTGTATTTAACAGGTAATTTGCCATAGTACTCGCAGTCGAAAAACTCCTTCACCAGTTCATAGGTCATTTCGGAAATCAGCACCTTGCCATAAACCCCGAATGATTCAAGCCGGCTGGCTGTATTGACTGTAGCTCCCTTGATATCATAGCTTTTTTTCTTCTGGCCCGAAACAGTGGCCACAACAGAACCAGTGTGGATACCGGTACGGAGCTCCCACACCTGTTCGCCTCTGTTTTTCTGGATGTCATACAGGTACTGATGCATCTGAAGGGCAGCCAGCACAACCTGAACAGGGTTGGTAATGTTCTTTACCGGAATACCGCCGGCGCACATGTATGAATCGCCGATGGAATGTATCTTTTCAATATTCAGGTTTTTGACAATCTGGTCAAAATGATAGAAAATATCGTCCAGCTCATCCATGAGCTTCTGCCGGTCCATATCTTCTGTAATGCGGTTAAGCCCGTGAACATCGGCAAACATAACCGTCACCATCTTGAAGTTCATCACCGGCTTTTCTTCGGCCGGCCTGATACGGGCTCTCTCTGCCTCGGAAATCTCCGACAGCATCTGCTTCAACCGTTCATTTTCTTCCGTCAGCTTATCAACAAGCTTCTGAAGCTTATCCTTTTCTTCAAGAAGCTCCTGATTTTGTTTTGCCAGCTTTGCTACACGCCTGATTAACGCTTCATCCTGTTCCGGAACCATGCCCATAGATAGTTTAAAGTAAAAGTATATTTTCTCTTCAAAATATCAAAACATTCAGTGTTCCATCCTGTTTTCAATTGGAGTAACTTACCTACCTTTGCCTATGCCTTACACTAGCTTGCCGGCCCCTTGCCAGCCCGGTTATGTGTTTTTGTCGTATGGTAAAAAGGAACTTTTTATTTTGGGGTGTTTTATAAAGGAGTGATGTAGAAGTCAAAAAAAAGATGCCATTTAAATTAGTTTCCGATTATAAGCCAACAGGTGACCAGCCGGAAGCAATCGAACAACTGGTCAAAGGCCTGGAATCCGGCGTTTCCTTTCAGACCCTTATGGGAGTCACGGGTTCAGGAAAGACCTTTACTATGGCCAATGTTATTGAGCGGATGCAGCGTCCGGCTCTGATTCTGAGCCATAACAAGACACTTGCCGCCCAGTTATACGGGGAATTCCGTCAGTTTTTCCCTGAAAACGCAGTGGAGTATTTCGTTTCCTACTATGACTATTATCAACCCGAAGCCTATCTTCCGGTTACAGACACCTACATTGAAAAGGACCTCTCGATTAATGAAGAGATTGAAAAATTGCGCCTCAGAGCCACTTCGGCCCTGCTCTCGGGAAGGAGGGATGTGATTGTGGTTGCATCGGTTTCGTGTATTTATGGTATTGGCAATCCGGACGATTTTTACAGTAATACCATCCGCATTCATCGGGGAGAAAAAATCAGCAGGAACGTTTTTCTGCGCAGGCTGGTTGACAGTTTGTATTCACGGAATGATGTGGAATTCAAGCGGGGAACCTTCCGGGTGCGGGGTGATACGGTAGATGTATTTCTTGCCTACAGCGATTTCGCTTATCGTTTTTCCTTCTGGGGGGATGAAATTGAGAGCATTGTCACCATTGACCCGGAAACCGGAAAATCGGGAGAAAAACATGATGAAGTTGTGATTTTTCCGGCCAACATTTTCGTAACTGCTTCCTGGCGCATTCAGGACGCCATACGGCAAATTCAGGACGATCTGGTAAAGCAGGTGGAATTTTTCAAAAACAATGGACGTCAGCTGGAAGCCAAAAGGCTGGAAGAGAGGGTAAACTATGATCTGGAGATGATCCGCGAACTGGGTTATTGTCCGGGTATTGAAAATTACTCACGGTATTTTGACGGGCGCCCTCCCGGAAGGCGGCCATTCTGCCTTCTGGATTATTTTCCGGACGATTTCATTACCTTTATTGATGAGAGTCACGTTACAGTGCCGCAGATCCGTGGCATGTTCGGCGGAGACCGGTCGCGGAAGCAAACCCTGGTGGAGTATGGGTTCAGGCTGCCGGCTGCCCTCGACAACCGCCCTCTGCGGCTGGAGGAATTTGAAGAGCTTATTGGCCAGACCATCTTCGTAAGTGCCACCCCCGCCGAATACGAACTTCAGAAGTCAGAAGGAGTTGTGGTTGAGCAGTTGATACGGCCCACCGGCCTTCTGGACCCCGTTATTGAAGTAAGGCCCAGCCTCAATCAGATTGACGACCTGATGGAAGAAATCCGCCGGCGTGTGGAGGTCGGGGAACGTGTACTCGTCACAACCCTTACCAAACGAATGGCTGAGGAGCTTACTGCCTATCTTTTGAAATTCAGGATTAAAACGCGTTATATCCATTCCGATATCGACACACTGGACCGTGTGCAGATTATGGAAGGACTTCGGAACGGAAGCTTTGACGTGCTGGTGGGAGTGAATCTTCTGCGGGAAGGGCTCGACCTGCCGGAAGTTTCGCTTGTAGCCATTCTCGATGCCGACAAGGAAGGGTTTCTGCGTTCGGAACGCAGTTTGACCCAGACAGCAGGACGGGCGGCACGTCATCTGCACGGAACCGTTATCATGTATGCCGATACCGTTACCGAGTCGATGCGAAAAACCATAGAAGAAACCAACCGGCGAAGGGAAAAGCAGTTGCGGTACAATGCAGAACATGGAATTACGCCGCGGCAGATTGAAAAAGCGCTTGTTTCCATCATGGGCAACAGGGAGGAATTTTCCTCGCGCCATAAGGTATATGTAGAACCTGAAAACACGGATATTGCGGCCGATCCTGTCGTTCAGTACATGGACCGCAAAGCCCTGGAAAAGGCCATTGAAAAAACCCGCAAAGCTATGGAAAATGCGGCCAGGGAACTTGATTTTATTGAAGCGGCCCGGCTGCGGGACGAAATGTATGCCCTTCAGAAGCTTCTCGAATCGAAAAACTGACAGGCTCTGCTTCTATCCAAGATAGGACTTTAGTATTTTACTGCGCGAAGTATGCCTCAGGCGGCGGATGGCTTTTTCCTTTATCTGCCGCACCCGTTCGCGGGTCAGGCCAAACCGGTCGGCTATCTCTTCGAGGGTCATTTCAGGACAGCCCAGCCCGAAGAAATACCGTATGATGTCTCTTTCCCGTTCGGTCAGGGTAGATAAAGCCCGTTCGATCTCCGTACACAGCGATTCCTTAATCAACTGCCTGTCGGCAACCGGAGAATCAGTGTTTACCAGGACATCGAGCAGACTGTTATCTTCTCCGTCGGCAAAAGGAGCATCTACCGAAACATGACGTCCTGACACCCTTAGCGTGTCGGCAATCTTTTCCTTCGGCAGTTCAAGCATTTCTGCCAGTTCCTCCGGTGTGGGAGTACGTTCGTATTCCTGTTCAAATTTTGCAAAGGCCTTGTTCAGTTTGTTCAGGCTGCCAACCTGGTTCAGGGGCAGACGTACAATACGCGACTGCTCGGCCAGAGCCTGAAGGATGGACTGCCTGATCCACCATACCGCATAGGAGATGAACTTGAATCCGCGCGTTTCATCAAATTTCTCGGCGGCTTTGATCAGTCCGAGGTTCCCTTCATTGATCAGATCGGGAAGACTCAGACCCTGATTCTGATACTGCTTGGCAACAGAAACCACAAAACGCAGATTGGCACGCGTAAGTTTTTCAAGGGCTTCTCTGTCGCCTTTTCTGATTCGCTGCGCCAGTTCAACTTCCTCTTCGACGGTAATAAGTTCTTCTCTTCCAATCTCCTGAAGATACTTATCGAGCGAAGCACTTTCCCGATTGGTAATCGACTTTGTAATTTTCAGCTGTCTCATGGCATTCCCGTTGGTAAAGCAAAACCAGGGGGCGAAATTACATCAAGGAATATTTAAAATCAATTTAAATTAGGGTTTTATGAAAAAAATCATAAAACCTAAGTACCATGAATTAACAAATTCATGGTACCTGGAATAAAAAAAGGGATGGAGTTGACCATCCCTTCTATTCAGAATAAAAACCGATTATAGTCCAAAAGCATAATACGCCACCATACCGTTGGGATACACTCCTTCGATATAAACGCCTCCCTTTGTTTTTGAAAGAATATCGTTCAGGTCGTTAACGGAATTGATGGCCTTATTGTTGACGCGGGTGATAATAAATCCGTTGCTGATACCGGCATCTCTGAACTTTCCTTTTCCTACTTCCACAACCCGAAGTCCGTTGGAAATACCCAGGTTCGATTTTTCCTGATCGGTGAGGGGCGCAAAGGTAGCACCCAGCACCATCACCAGGTCGGATTTTTTCACAACACCGGTGGTTCCCTGCATGTTGCGCAATACTACATCGAACTGTTTTTCCTTATTATCGCGCAAAACGGCAATATTTATTTTCTGACCCGGACGATAGCGACCGATCTGCTCCTGCAGTTCGGCACTGCTCGTGACCTTTATACCATTAACATTCAGAATCACATCGCCTTCCTTGATGCCGGCTTCTTTTGCTGCGCCATTGTCGTTAACAGCATCAACATACACACCGTTGATGGTACCCAATCCTTTATCCTTTGCCAGCTGGGCGTCAATATTCCGGATGGACACACCGAGGAAGGCACGCTGAACCTGGCCGTATTCCATCAGGTCTTCCACAACCTTCCTGACTATGCTCACCGGAATGGCAAAGGAATTACCGGCATATGCACCCGAAGGAGATATGATGGCAGAAGTAATTCCTACCAGTTCTCCTTTCAGATCGACCAGGGCCCCGCCACTGTTACCCTTATTCAGAGCCGCATCGGTCTGAATAAACGATTCAATTCGGTACTGATCGTCCAGTATTCCAAGGTTCCGGCCTTTGGCCGACACGATTCCGGCAGTGACCGTAGAGGTCAGATTGAAGGGATTGCCGACAGCCAGTACCCACTGTCCAAGCCGCAGTTTGTCAGAATCTCCCCAGGGAATAAACGGCAGATCTTTTCCGTCAATCTTCAATAAAGCAATATCGGTACTTGGATCGGTGCCGACCAGCTTTGCTTCAAACTCCCGGTTATCATTCAGGGTAACCATAATCTTTTCCGCCCCGTCGATAACATGGTTGTTGGTAACGATATACCCATCGGGACTAATAATCACTCCCGAACCAAATCCAACAACCGGCTCGGAACGTTCCTCATATGGACGTCCATAAAAGAATTCGTAAATCGGATTGCGGTATACCTGTGAAAGCACGGCTTGCGTTTTGACATGCACTACTGCATGAACCGTCCGTTCAGCAGCATAGGTGAAGTCGGTTATGCTGGTATCAAATACCGATGAAAGGCTGGTGAGGGTGACAGGAACTTTTTCGGTGGCGGTAACAATGCGCGTTTCAGGACGAAATACCATTGTGTATAATCCCAGGGAAATAAGCCCTCCCATCAGCGCTACCAGCAGCAGTCCGAAAAATCGTTTCAGGTTCATAGCTTTCTTTTTTTATGTTTTACATTTGTTGTCGGATTACAACAATCAATTTTCATGCAAAATAACGGCATGCAAAGCAAGTTTGTTTGATCAGCTACCAACATTTAACTTTTTTTAACCGCTATGCAGCTTCATTTTTACAAATATCAGGGAACAGGAAATGATTTCATCATCATTGACAACCGGGAGAAAATTTTCACGGCAGAAGAACAACGAATCGCCTGGTTGTGTCACCGGCGGTTCGGAATCGGCGCTGACGGGCTTATGCTGCTGGAATCAGACCCTGGTTCAGACTTCGCCATGCGCTATTTTAATGCTGATGGCAAGGAAAGCACTATGTGCGGCAACGGAGGCCGCTGTATGGTAGCTTTTGCCCATAAACTGGGACTCGCAGGCACCCACGTCCGTTTTGGCGCTATTGACGGAATGCACGAAGCATTTGTTGATACTCCTTCCTATGTAAGGCTCAAAATGCAGGATGTTCAAGGTCTGGAAATACTGGGAAAGGATGGCTTTCTCAATACCGGCTCCCCGCACTATGTAAAATGGGTTGATCATGTGAAGGAGCTTAATGTAGTGGAAGAAGGGCGAAAAATCAGGTATCACGAACGATTCAAACCAGGCGGCACCAATGTAAATTTCATCGAACGGATGGATGAAAACACTCTCTTTGTGCGCACTTACGAGCGCGGGGTTGAAGACGAAACACTTTCCTGCGGTACCGGAGTTACTGCATCTGCAATTTTTGCAGGAATGGGAAACAAAAATGACAAAGTGACATACTCCATCTTGACATTAGGAGGAAAACTCACCGTTCGTTACAATAAAGCTGGGGAAAACCATTGGACTGACATCTGGCTGGAAGGCCCTGCTGATTTTGTATTCGAAGGAGACATCACCCTGAAATAATCAGAATAACCACTATGCTGACCAACAGAATGGGTTACTATTTTGAACTGGAAATGGAAGTGCGCGATTATGAATGCGATATCCAGGGAATTGTCAATAATGCGGTTTATATGAATTACCTGGAGCACGCC
>JAAYUG010000089.1 GCA_012517825.1 Bacteroidales bacterium
CTGTTGACTTTTTCGAAATCGATGATGATGATTTTTCTTGCAAGAGCAATCATGGCAACTTCCAGAACAATTTCAGTATGGACTATTTTTTCATCGAGATACATTTTGATTGTCTGGAGAAGTTCCAGAGAAATAAGAAGCAGCAAAATGAATCCAAAAAGGTTGAACAGCTGATCAATGCCAAGGACCAGAAAATCGGACGACAGGATAAGCTGAACCAGCTGGTAAATAAGGTCAATCAGGGAAAGAGAAATGACAACCATCATAACACCCAGCAGGATAAAGATGATTGCTTTCTCAAAAATTTTCAGGGCTTTATCCACGTCCGGAATATTTACTTATTCGTCTGTGATAATACCAAGTTACCTCATCCGTCAGGTACTTCCCCACATGAATTGCCCCACTCCGGCGCTGGTTGCATGGGGGTTAACACACAATACCGGAATATTGGACGGGTTGCTCAGCATTCTTTGTTCCCGGTTTCCGAAGAGGTAATCGAGGAAGGTAAAATGGCGGGAGGTTATGATGATGATCAGATCTGCTTTGATATCAACGGCAAACTGAATTGTTTCCCTGTCAAAACTTATTTTTCCCGGGGCTTCAACAATTTCATACTCCAGGTTGTTCTGGCGAAGGAAGCGAATGGCAAAATTCAGGTTAGTATTGGTTTTTTTTAGCAGGGAGCTGTCGCGGAAAGGCCTTTTAAAAAGATAGATCTTGGAATTGAAATATTTTCCGAAATAGATTGCCCACTGAAGCTGTTCTTTGTTTTCTCCTTTGAAATCGACGGGATAGACAATTTTATTGAATCCAACTGCCGTTCCGGGTTTTTCCTGTATCACGAGGAAGGGAACTTTCGATCCAATAATCACCTTCAGAGCCCAGCTACCGGTAATTTTCTGTGTACCTGTAACACCGTGTGTACCCATTACAACCAGAGCAGCCTTTACTTCCGATGCGTAATCAGAAATTACATTAAATATACTTCCTTTTCTTACAACCGGCTGAACCTGAATCTGATATTTTTGCAGAATTTCATCGGCCTGCTTCTCAAGCCTTTTTAAAGCTTCCTTTTCCTGTTCCTCTGTTGCATCCTTGTTAACAATATGAAGCAGAAAGATTTCCTTTTCAAGAGCATGGGCTGCGTTAATAGCATATTCCAGAGCATACTCCGATATATGGGTAAAGTCCCAGGGAACGATTATGATTTTGCTTTCATCCTTGTTGATCATATTGTCAGGAAAATATTTACAATCAATTTATTTGCGAATTTAACAAAATTATTGGGTTTTGTTATACTGCAGAAACGAACAATTCCGGTAAATGTTTTGAACAATCTTAAAAATTTCTATTGAATTTTGATTTCTGCGTACAATACAAAAATCTTTTTTCCCTTTTATCACTTTTCCGCGCCGGGTGCATTCATTTGCATGTCAGAAAGAAATTTCCGGGCCACAAAATGCACGGTTTCCTGAACCGGAATGAACTGATAACCAATTTTTTTCTTGATTTTTTGGTTGGAAAACCTGACTATAGACCGGGAGGCTGACAGCATTTCTTTTGTAAGCAAAGGATCCCTGGAGGTGATAAGGGAGAAGGCGGATGAGAAGATCCAGGCAATACAGGTCATGGCGGGGTTGGCATAATACCGGGGTGGTTCTGTTCCCAGTTCCCTGGCCATCATGGTAAATATTTCCCTATAGCTCAGGTTCTGGGATGAAACGATAAAACGTTCCCCTGCAATATCTGACTGCATCAGGAGATCCATTATCTGAACCACGTCGCGAACATCGACGTATCCGGTAACTCCATTGGTATAAAATTTCATTCCTTTGTGAACGGCAGAAAAAATGGACGGACTTCCTTTGTTCCAGAAGCCGGGCCCGAGGATAATCGAAGGGTTGACAATAACTGCCTGAAGGCCTTCTTCTATGCCCCGCCAGACTTCCATCTCGGAGCGAAATTTGCTGAAGGCGTAGGCCGAACGTGCCGAAGACGGTTTCCAGATGCTTTCTTCGGTAACTTCTTCTCCTTCGGTGGCGGAACCAAGAGCAGCAGTAGAGCTTACATAACACATTTTTCTGATGCCCAGTTCAAGGCATGCATTAACTATGTTTTCCGTTACGGTAACGTTATTGGCTATCATTTTTTTATGTTCAGAGGCGCGAAATGATACCATGGCCGCGCAATGAAACACCTCTTCGCATCCGCTGTCCCTGACGGATTCAATTACCGATTCGGGGTCAAGCAGGTCACAGTCGATCCAGGTAATTCTTCTGAAAAAGGATTCAGGATCGGAAGTATAGTAACTAAAGATCTTCCTGACCATTTCTGTTTTGCTGGAAGATCGTTTGAGGGCAGTTATCTGGTTTTCCTGTTGCAGTAAGTGGTACAGAAGATGGCTTCCAACGAGGCCTGTACCTCCGGTTACCAGTATTTTACGCATACTTCAGTTATTTTGTCAGGTAGATGATGCTTTTTCCAGCAGGTCGTCAGAGACATACTGACGGTAATCCTGATTGATCCAGTACAGTTTTTTTCCAAATCCGAGACGGTTGTCAGTCATCTTGATCCCTGTGAGGCGGATAGTCCAGAGTTTTGTATTGGACAGAACAGCAAAAGGGAACCGCTTGAGGTAGGTGATATGTGCTTTCCGGTATATTTCATCATGAGGTTCTTCAAGGAGGCCTTCAAATTGTATTCCTCTGATTTTGCCTATCCATCGTGTTTCCAGAACAATGCCTCCTGCAACAAGATGGTTTTTGAGGGCTTCCCTGATGTGTCGTGTTGTATGGTCGGAAGTAAAAACAAGCATTTGTTCTTTTTCGCAGTATGCATAAAAGCAATGCGCAGACCAGGGTCTTTTTTCCGACATGGTTGAAAGTGTCAGAACGTGATGACGCCGTATAAAGCGTATAATGCGTTTGTCAGGAGGGTTCATAGGCAGGAACGGCACAAATATAGGCCAATTTTTCATTTGTATTTTGTATACCTTTGCGGAAAAAAGGTATGTTTTCAGGAATAGTTGAAGAGGCAGCCCCGGTAGTTGCGCTGGTTCCCGAAGGAGAAAACCTCCATATCAGCATTGCACCGTCGTTTATTAAGGAACTGAAAATTGACCAGAGCATTTCCCACAACGGCGTTTGTCTTACAGTGGTTGATCTAAAAGACACATATTATACCGTTACAGCGATCAAGGAAACTTTGCTGAAATCCAATCTTGGCCGGCTGAAGGTGGGCGACAAGGTGAATCTGGAACGAAGCATGCTGATGAACGGGAGAATTGACGGGCATATCGTACAGGGGCATGTTGACCAGACTGCCGTCTGTACCGCTGTACGGGAAGAAAAAGGAAGCTGGTACTTTTCCTTTTCCTATGATCCTTCTTATGGGAATATCACGGTTGAGAAAGGTTCCGTAGCAGTGAACGGCGTTAGTCTTACGGTGGTGAATTCACGGTCTGACGGATTTGATGTTGCCATAATTCCCTATACCCATGAACATACAAATTTTCACTCCATCAAGCCGGGAACGGTTGTCAACATTGAATTTGATATCATAGGGAAGTATATCGCGAAGATTCTTAAAGAACAACTGCAAAAATAAGCGGAAACAGATGCGTTCATCCGGAGCGGGTTTGGTAGCGATTCTTACGGCTTCAGCGGCCGGAATTCTGGCGGTTATTGCTGTTTTGCTTGGCCATCAGGAGGTGTTTTCTACCTGGTTTGTTTTTCTTGTCTTTGCGGTGGTTTTTGTTCTGATTTTCCTGCTGGTGTTTTTCCTGCTTCAGGGTTTCATCCGGCAGAAGATAACTCCTCTTTACCAGATTATTCATGGAACGGGCCGTAAAGATAACAACAAAGGCAATATTGCGGCAACCAGAGCAACTCTGGGGCAGGTTAGCCAGGATGTGATCAACTGGGTTGTAAGCCGAAACAGAGAAATAGCCAGGCTTAAAGAAATGGAAAAATACCGCAGGGAATTCCTTGGCAATGTTTCACACGAGCTGAAAACTCCTATTTTCAACATCCAGGGATATGTACTCACTTTGCTTGACGGCGGGCTTGAGGATCCTTCCATTAACAGGCTGTATCTTGAAAAAACGGAAAAAAGCATAAACCGTATGATCTCCATTGTGGAAGACCTTGAAGCAATTGCAAGGCTGGAGTCGGGTGAGGCAGAAATGCAATTTGAAGTATTCAATTTTCTGAAGCTGGTGGAGGAAGTTTTTGAAATGCAGGAGGAAAGGGCCAAAAAAAGGAATATTACCCTGAGGCTGGATCGCAAATATGACAGACCGGTCAAGGTGTATGCCGACAGAAAACGCATCTACGAGGTAATGAACAATCTGATCATTAACTCAATCAACTACGGTAACGAAGGCGGTTCCACCACAGTCTCCTGCCTTGACATCGGCGATACCATTCTGGTGGAAGTCATTGATACCGGAATAGGTATTGAAGCGGAGCATTTGCCCAGAATTTTTGAACGTTTTTACCGGATTGACAAAAGCCGTTCCCGGGATTTCGGGGGTACCGGTCTGGGACTGGCCATT
The DNA here is from genome assembly GCA_012517825.1 of Bacteroidales bacterium. Classification (NCBI taxonomy): domain Bacteria; kingdom Pseudomonadati; phylum Bacteroidota; class Bacteroidia; order Bacteroidales; species Bacteroidales bacterium. The sequence goes on from JAAYUG010000089.1 coordinate 4,556, forward strand.
GTCAAGCATATACTGGAGGCACATGGGCAGAACATTTCTGTGAGGAGCACCCCCGGCAAAGGTTCTGTTTTCAGTTTTACCCTGCGCAAGGGGTAACCCTGTCATGAATTGATTTCCTGATTTTTGGCACTTTCATAGACGGCAATCCTGAATTTGAAGTGTGGCAAATTTTTATAAATTTGTCGGTTTTATTTTTTTAAGGTTTAATACCAGATACATTGGCATATGAAGAAGTTGTTTCCCGAATACAAGGGACTTGATCTTCCCGGAGTGAACCGGGAAATTATGGATTGGTGGAAACAGAACCAGACTTTTGCTAAAAGTATAGAATCGAGACCTGAAGAAAGAAGGTTTGTTTTTTACGAAGGCCCTCCGTCGGCGAATGGCATTCCGGGAATCCATCATGTAATGGCCCGGACCATAAAGGATATCTTCTGCCGGTATAAGACCATGCAGGGATTCAGGGTTGAACGCAAAGCCGGGTGGGACACCCATGGCCTTCCGGTGGAGCTTGGGGTTGAAAAAGCTTTGGGCATTACCAAAGAAGATATCGGGAAAACCATTTCAATTGCCGAATATAACGAATACTGCCGGAAAGATGTGATGCGCTATACCCGCGAATGGGAAGAGCTTACAGAACTTATGGGATACTGGGTTGACATGAACAACCCTTATATAACCTACGACAACCGGTATATTGAGACCTTGTGGTGGCTTTTGAGACAATTGTACGATAAAGGGTTGTTGTACAAGGGCTATACCATTCAGCCATATTCTCCCGCAGCAGGAACAGGCCTCAGTACCCATGAACTTAACCAGCCCGGATGTTACAGAGACGTGAAAGATACGACAGTTGTGGCCCAGTTTAAGGTAATCCGCGATGCGAAATCGGATTTCCTTTTTAAGGATACCAGACTGGATGTGTTTATTCTCGCATGGACCACTACTCCATGGACGCTTCCTTCCAATACAGCCCTGGCTGTTGGCAAAGACATTCTTTACCGGCAGGTCCGTACCTTCAATCCGTATTCAGGTGCTCCGGTAGAGCTGATATTGGCTGCGGACCTGATGGCGAATTTTTTCCCCGAAAAGAATGCATCACTGAAAATGGAAGAATACCAGCCGGGAAGCAAGCACATCCCCTTTGAGGTGGTTAGGGAATTCAAAGGTTCCCAGCTGGAAGGCATCCGGTACGAGCAACTCATTCCCTGGGTAAACCCAGGAGAAAATGCTTTTGTGGTCGTGTCAGGCGATTTTGTTACTACCGAGGAAGGAACAGGGATTGTGCACATCGCCCCTACTTTCGGAGCGGATGACTTTAAAGTGGCTAAGCAATACAATATCCCCCCGCTTCTGGTAAAAGATAAGTCAGGGAATGACATGCCGATGGTTGACAAAAAAGGCAGGTTTATTCCGGTAGAAGAAATGGATGAAGAGTTCGTGAGGAAATTTGTCAATGTGGAACTCTACAGGGAATATGCGGGCCGTTATGTCAAGAACGAATACGATGATTCCCTGCCATCCGATGCACCGGCTCTTGATGTGGATCTTGCCGTGATGCTGAAAAAGGAAAACAAAGCTTTCCGCATTGAAAAATACGAACACAGCTACCCGCATTGCTGGAGAACAGATAAACCGGTTCTTTATTATCCGCTCGATGCATGGTTCATTCGTACCACGGCACTGCGCGACAAGATGATTGAGCTGAACAATACCATTAACTGGAAGCCTCAGTCAACCGGGAGCGGGCGTTTTGGCAAATGGCTCGAAAATCTCGTGGATTGGAATCTTTCCCGTTCGCGTTTCTGGGGTACACCTCTTCCTGTATGGACAAGTGAAGACAAAAAGGAACAGATCTGCATCAGTTCCGTTGCAGAACTTAAGAAAGAAATCGAAAAGTCAGTCAGGGCCGGATTCATGAAATCCAATCCGCTGGAAAAGTTCCGGGAAGGGGATTATTCTGCTGAAAATTACAGCAGTTTTGATTTGCACCGTCCGTTTGTTGATGAGATCATTCTGGTTTCTCCTTCAGGGAAAAAGATGTACCGCGAGGAAGACCTGATTGATGTTTGGTTTGATTCGGGGGCCATGCCTTATGCACAGATGCATTACCCCTTTGAGCATGCCAATGATTTTGCGAAGTATTTCCCGGCCGATTTTATAGCCGAAGGAGTGGATCAGACGCGCGGATGGTTCTATACCCTGCATGCCATTTCAACCATGATTTCCGGCTCGGTATCGTTCCGGAACATTGTTTCCAACGGGCTGGTTCTTGATAAGAATGGGAACAAGATGTCAAAACGACTCGGCAATGCAGTAGATCCGTTTGAAACCATTGAAAAATACGGGGCCGACCCGTTGCGCTGGTATATGATTACCAACTCTCAGCCCTGGGATAACCTTAAGTTCGACATCGCAGGGGTTGAAGAGGTAATGCGGAAGTTCTTCGGCACCCTTTATAATACCTATGCATTCTTTGCATTGTATGCCAATATCGATGGATTTGACAACAGCGCTCCCCAGGTGCCTCTTACGGAACGGCCGGAAATTGACCGCTGGATCCTCTCACTGTTAAATTCACTGATTGAGGAAGTTAAGAATGATCTGGATGATTATGAACCAACCCGCGCGGCGAGGGCTATTCAGGAATTTGTTATCGAAAACCTCAGTAACTGGTACGTACGTTTGAACAGAAAACGCTACTGGGGAGGAGGTTTTAGCAAAGACAAGCTGGCTGCTTACCAGACGTTGTATACCTGTTTACTCACTGTTGCAAAACTTGCCGCTCCGGTTGCCCCATTTTACATGGAGCGGCTGTATCTTGATCTGACACAGAATTTTGCCGGTACTTCAGCAGGATCGGTCCATCTGGAAAATTTTCCTGAGCCGGATGCTTCCTGCATTGACAAAGACCTGGAAGAAAGGATGCAGATAGCCCAGAAATTTTCCTCCATGATCCTGGGTCTGCGTCGTAAGGTAAATATCAAAGTCCGGCAGCCTCTGCGCAGAATTCTGGTGCCGGTGGTGAGCGAAGAATTTAAAAAGCAGTTTGAAGCAGTCAAGAATTTGATACTTACCGAAGTAAATGTCAAGGAAGCAGAATTCATCTCTGATACCGCCGGTATTATTGTAAAAAGGATTAAACCAAATTTCAAGGAACTTGGACCGCGGTACGGAAAGTTAATGAAACAGATAAGTGCCTCAATTGCCGCGATGACACAGGAAGAGATTGCCCGGTTTGAAAGAGAAGGGAAATGGGAGTTGGCCATTGACGGGCAGAATATACAGCTGACTGTTAATGATGTGGAGATCATTTCAGAAGATATTCCGGGCTGGCTGGTTGCCAATGAAGGCAAGTACACGGTTGCCCTCGACATTACCATTACAGAAGAATTGCGGAATGAAGGAATAGCGAGGGAATTTATTAACCGCATTCAGAATCTCAGAAAGGAAAATGAGTTTGATGTAACTGACAAAATTCGCATAAGGATTCAGAACGATCAATATTTTGCCAAAGCTGTTGAAAAATATCGTGACTATATCAGCTCACAGACGCTGGCTGTTGGTATTGATCTGGTGGATCGCCTGGATAAAGACCGGGCGTTTGAGGTTGAAATTGACGATGATGTAACAACCTTGCTCGAAATTGAACGGGTAAGTTGAATTTATGTTCCAGTTACGCAAATATTGATTATATTTACAAAAATTCGGACCTATGGCAGAGAAAGAAAAAACACGGTATTCGGATGAGGAGCTTGCCGAATTCAAGAAGATTATCCTGGAAAAGCTCGAAAAGGCCAAGGCGGATTATGAGCTGCTGAAAAGCGCTATTACACAGACCGAAAGCAATGACACCGTCGACACATCGCCTACTTTTAAGGTGCTTGAAGAAGGTGCATCAACGCTTTCCAAGGAAGAAGCGGGCAAGCTGGCCCAGCGGCAACTCAAATTCATACAACACCTGCAGGCTGCCCTGGTCAGAATTGAGAATAAAACCTATGGCATTTGCCGGGAAACAGGAAAGCTTATTCCCAAGGAACGTCTTCTGGCAGTTCCTCACGCTACTCTCAGTATTGAAGCAAAACAGAATCAACGCTGAGAAAAAACAGGAAATACTTCCACCTGAATCGTATCATTCTGGAGGGTAAAATGATTACCTTCCGGGAAAGTGTTTTTATATTGGTTTTTTGCAGAATCATCCAAAAGTAACAGAGGATTGATATTTCTTTGTAAACCAATGGTTTATTGAATTTCTGACATATTCTTCAAAGAAAAATATACCTTTGCCGCATTTGTTCCCTGCTATGAAACTCACGAAAACCCATCTGGCTGTTGGAATTATCCTGCTGGTACTGATTACTGACCAGTTATTGAAAATATATGTCAAAACCCACATGATGATTGGGGACGAAATACATCTGGTCCGTAACAAAATCATCATTCATTTTACTGAAAATAACGGAATGGCTTTCGGTATACAGCTGGGAGGGGAGTTTGGAAAACTGGCACTCAGTCTTTTCCGTATAATAGCAGTAGCAGTCATAGGATTTTATCTTTCAAAGCTGGTTAAACAAAATGCTCCTGCGGGAGTTATTATTGGCGTTGCTCTCATATTGGCCGGTGCAGCAGGCAACATTTTTGATTCGTTGTTTTATGGAGTGATTTTCGACGACAGTTACGGAAAAATTGCAACTCTTTTCCCTCCGGGAGGCGGTTACTCTTCATTCCTCCATGGCCGCGTGGTCGATATGTTGTATATGCCAGTTATCCAGACAGTATGGCCCAAATGGATACCCTTTGTAGGAGGAACGGAACTCATTTTCTTTCGCCCTGTTTTTAACCTGGCTGATACAGCAATTACAACAGGTGTTTTGTACATCCTGATTTTTCAGCGCCGTTTTTTTGCCCAGCCCGTTCCGGCTAAAAGTTCCGAAGAAACTGTTCAATAGTTTTGACTTTGGTTACGGGGTTTTGTCAGTTGGTTTGGTAAGTATTCCGGCCAAAAAGTCTGAAATACCATGCCGGATAAGGGATGTTTCTTTTGGTTTCTGCTTCTTTTCTGTCAATTCATCATGTTTGCAGCGTATTAATTCGGTTTGATTAGTTGCTTGGCTTCCTCTGTTACTTCAGTCTGCATTGTTCTGATGATCTTTTCGTAAATGCTGGTCTTCTTATCTGCGAATTATATGTCGGATAACATAATTTTACAACATATTTCCTCAAATTGTACTATCATTGCACATTGGCAAAGAATTTTTCGTTGATATGGAACGGCATATTGAAATAATGGATACCACGCTGAGAGATGGTGAGCAGACCTCCGGTGTGGCTTTTCTCGAATCGGAAAAATCTGCAATCGCCAGGATGCTGCTGGACGAGGTGAAGGTTGACCGGATCGAAATTGCTTCGGCCAAGGTTTCAGAGGGAGAATTCAGGGCAGCGGCCCGTATTCTGGAATGGGCAGGGAAAAAGGGCTATTCAGATCGGGTTGAAATACTTGGGTTTGTTGATGGAACGGCATCAATCGACTGGATTGTTTCCGCCGGAGGGAAAGTTCTTAATCTGCTGACCAAGGGATCATTGAATCATGTTCAGGGACAATTGCGAAAAACACCTGAACAACATCTTGCCGACATAAAGCAGTGCATTCAGTATGCCTTGAAAAAAGGGCTGACAGTGAATATCTACCTTGAAGACTGGTCAAACGGGATGAAAAATTCCCGCGACTATGTCTTTTTTCTGATGGATCATCTTAAAAATGAACCTGTCAGACGGTTTATGCTTCCTGATACCCTGGGAATACTCAATCATGAGAATACCTTTGAATTTTGTGAGATAATGGTAAAGAGGTACCCGGGACTGCATTTTGATTTTCATGCGCACAATGATTATGATCTGGCCACAGGTAATGTTTATGCTGCAGTGAAAGCCGGTGTGAAAGGGGTTCATACTACCGTGAATGGTCTTGGTGAACGGGCCGGAAATGTACCGCTTACAAGCGTGGTTGCCGTTCTTAAGGACCATCTGGGGGTAAAATGTTCGGTGAAGGAAAAAACAATCTATCAGCTGTCAAAGATGGTAGAGACCTTTTCCGGTATCCGTATTCCGCACAACAAACCTGTTATCGGGGAAAACGTCTTTACACAAACCTGCGGGGTCCATGCCGATGGAGACAACAAAAACAATCTGTACTTCAATGATTTATTACCGGAACGTTTCGGCAGGGTGCGTCAATACGCCCTTGGGAAAACGGCAGGGAAAGCAAATATTCTGAAAAATCTTGAAGAACTTGGGTTGCAGTTGAGTGCCGAGGAAATGAAGCGTGTTACCCAAAGGGTGATTGAACTGGGAGATAAAAAAGAAACCGTGACAAGGGAAGATCTTCCATACATTATAGCAGACGTACTGAACAGTGAGATTATCAAGCAACGGATTAAAATTGTCAATTATGCTCTCAGCGTTGCGAAAGGTCTGAAATCAGTTGCCACCGTCAGCCTTGACATTGATGGAAAAATTTACGAGGAAACAGCTTCCGGAGACGGCCAGTATGATGCCTTTATGAACGCGGTGAAAAGAATTTACGATAAACAGAAGCTCAGCCTGCCCAAACTTGTGGATTATACTGTTTCGATTCCTCCCGGAGGCAAAACAGATGCACTTGTTGAAACGGTGATAACATGGAATGACGGCAGAAGGGATTTCAAAACCCGCGGTCTGGATCCTGACCAGACGGTTGCTGCCATTACCGCCACGATGAAGATGCTGAACATGTAATCTTTTCCTTCTGGTGCGGTCCCCTTCGGTAAAAAAGCAAACCTGACCAGTTGTTGGGTTTATTGCATAAAAGTTGTAATATTGGAAGGGGAAAAAATAATATGAAACCCTCATGTTTTGCAAACACAAACGGTAATAAAATGACGAACATATGGGTTCCATCGTACCATTGAAAATGAATTTTATTATGATGAAAAAGATTGCGGTATTTGTACTCATCGTATCTCTGGGTTCATGTTCCACCTTACGCGAACTGGCTTCCCTTAAACAGTGTGAGTTCAGAATGCAGGGAGTAAGAAATGTGGTAGCTGCAGGAGTGAACATCAGTGGACAAACATCCATTTCAGGGCTTAACTTACTGGATGCCGGGAAAATTCTTGCCGCCCTGAAGCAGGGTTCTCTTCCCGTGAATATGATTCTTGACGTGGAAATTCGCAACCCCAATCAGCAGATGGCTGCTCTGAACAGGACCGACTATATTGCTTACCTTGATGGCAATGAAATCTTTAACGGCTCTACTTCGCAGAGGGTTGAAATTCCCGGTAATAACCAGACAGCTACCTTGCCTTTGAATGTTCAGTTCGACCTGATTAAGCTTATGCAGGGGAAAACGCAGAATGCCATCCTCAATCTGTTGTTCAATCTTGCCGGTGCCGGCAGTGTGCCTTCCACCCTTACTCTGAAGGTGAAGCCGTCCATTTCATTGGCCGGAATGATGATACCTTATCCGGGCTTTATTGATGTAACTACACAATTTGGAGGAAAATAACCATCGTGTGAAGTGGCTTACAGAACGGGGGGCTATCCTGGCTGCCTCAATGGTTGCCATAATTATAATCATTGGCGGGGTTATTCTTTTTCAGACGGGACAGCCTGAGAAAGGCAATACTCTTTGGGATGGAATTCCTGAAAATGCCGCCATTCTTCTCAGTGTTCGTGATGTTTCATTGTTCGGCAAAGAAATCACAACCCTTGAATTAGAAGGAAATTTGCCCGAATTCTCATTTGTTCAGAAAGGACTTCTGCCCTTGCTCCGGTATTCCGATTCGTTGCTTTCGCCTGTGTTTCCTGGTGAGCAGGTGCTGATTTCCTTTCACAGGGAAGGAAAAGGAAATACAGGAATACTGTTTCATTTATTACCCAAAAGGGAGCATTGGCAAAAGAAATTCCGTTCCTTTCTCAGCAGGCGATTTCAGGATAACAATATAAGTACCCGTCGGTTGGGCTTCGTTAAAATTTATGACATTACTGTACCAGGGGAAAATATCAGCTTCACTGCCATACCAGTACGGGGCCATCTTTTTATCAGCAACTCACCTGTGCTGGCTGAAAATGCATTGTTCTGCCTGCAGAAAAAGAAGTCACTGTCAGAAAATAAGACCCTGAAGAAGGCTATCAATGCCGCAGGAAAGAGCGTAAACGTTTCGCTGTTTGTTCATCATCTCTTTCTGGGTGAGTTTTTTCAGCTTCTGTGCCCTTCCCTTGACCCGGAAAAGCTTGTTCTGATCCAGCATCTGGCTGAATGGTCGGTAATGGATGTTTTTGTCCGCAATCAAACAATGTTTTTCTCTGGTATACTATTCAGCACTGATTCCCTTGGAGCAACAGGAAATTATTTTGTAAAGCAGAAACCAAGAGAACCATTTCTATTACGGTATTTCCCTTCCGGAACGAAATCCTTTATGACATTCAGTTTCGATACCATTTCCGATTTTTTTCACAAGGATTTTCTGCATTCTGACAATCAGAAAGGAAGGGAAGCCCATAAAAACACTCTTAAGGTACTTGCCAAAACTTACGGGAAAGACCTTGAACAGCTTTTTGGTGAAATAGCAGGTCATCATGCGGCAATGTGTATAGTGGGTGATTCGGCTACAGGTCTGACAGAAAATGTTTTTCATTTTCTCGAAGTGAGAGATCAGTCGGCTGCGGAAAGAAGCCTTGCCCTTCTTAAACGTTCCGGCAAGGAAAGTGCCATTTTGCCTGAAAAAACCATTCGTACCGAAGATGGTTCGTCGTTCAGAATATATCGCTCCGAAATACCATTTCTTACAAGGTATATTTTCGGTCTTCCGGTAGGTAAATCAGAAAACAGCTATTTTACTGTCATCAACAATGCCATTGTATGGGGAAATTCACCTTCGGCTCTGGCTTCCCTGGCAAACGATTATGTTCAGCAGAGAACCCTCTTCTATCAGGCGCGTTTCAACGGATTTTGTGAACAGTTCGATACAGCAGGTGTATTGTTTGCCTGGCTTCGCTATCCAACGTCCTCCGCTGTGGTGCAGACGGACAGACGTAGCGGAAATATAGGAATTCAGCTGACGAGTACCGGAGGTAACCTGTATGCCAATGCGATTGTTCAGATAAAGCCGGTTTCCGTGTATAAACCGATGGATACAATCTGGAAATTGTCAATCGACAATGCGTTGATTGTTAAAGTATTTCAGGTGATCAACCATATCACAAAACTGGAGGAGTTGCTGGTTCTTTGCCAGGATAACACACTTGCCCTGCTAAGTTCTTCAGGGAAAATTTTATGGAAAGTGCGGTTATCTGATACTCCCGTGGGGCAGATCAGGCAAATTGATTTTTACCGGAACGGCAAGCTGCAATATCTCATTTTTTCACGTACTGCAATGTACCTGATCGACAGAAACGGGAAACAGGTGGAAAAATTCCCTGTGCAATTACCATCTGCCGCGAGGAATGACCCTGTTGTTTTTGATTATGAACAGAAAAGAGATTACCGGATAGTATATAACGGAACCGACGGGAAAATCTATTGTCTTGATAAGTACGGAAAGCAGGTGAAAGGCTGGATTTCTCCGGCTCAACCGTTGCATGCCATTGGTCCTATACAGTATTTCACATCCGGAACGCTTGACTATCTGGCTGTTCCGACAGAGAAAGGCTGGATTTTTCTCAACAGAAGGGGCGGTGTGCGGATGCAACCTCAATGTTCTTTCGTTCCCTCTGCCAATCCGTTGTTCCTATGGAAACGTGCCACCGGAGACCAGTTTATCGGAACGGATACCACGGGTATTGTTTACTTCATCAAGCCCAATGGTCAGTGCAATAAGGATACCATTTCCAGCGGGAACAAAAATCATGGTTTTCTTTTTTCAGATATTAACCGGGATGGTATGAATGAGATGGTGTTTGTACTGGGGGATTCCGTTTTTATTCAATCGGTTGGTTCTGGGAAACGATTGTTTTTCAAAGGTGATGGTTCTGTTATTTCCAATGTATTGCCTTATAAAAATCCGGCCGGGGAAGTATTTCTTGGCGTATGGTCGGATGAAAAAGATCTGCTTTGGATTGTTAATTCTGAAGGAACAGTATTGAAAGGATTTCCTCTTGCATGCTCCGCATTGCCGGTATTTCTGCCTCCGGTTGATGTTGGTCAAAAATTCCGCCTGATTGCTGTGCAGAATAACTTTTTGTGTAATTTTATCGTACAATAAATTCAGCCGCAATACTTCCTTGTGAGAAAATTGATTCAAATTAACCCTGGTCTGCCATGAAAAAAATCGTTCAGTTCCTGTTACGAGTCCTTCCGGCAGGTTTTCTGCTGGTTGGCGCGGGAGGGTGCATTAAGGATACAATTGACCTCGAACATTTTTCAGACCGGTTTGAACTGACACCCGGAATTGCTCTTCCCCTTGGATATGGCTCCCTTGGAATGGATGACCTGATTGCCCGTTTTGATTCGACAGGATTTGTCAAAAAAGATGCATCAGGCTTGCTGGAGCTCAGCTACAATTCTCAGCTTCTTTCTCTCAAGGCATCTGATGTTGTCAGTATTCCTGACCAGCATTTTGATCAGTTTTTTGTTCGTTCCGAAATAGCACTGCCTACAATAACTGACAGTGTTGTGCTGAACAAATCAAAGGATTACGCATTCAGTCTTCAGCCCGATGAGCGGATTGACAGTATTATCCTGAAAGCGGGAAATTTTCATTTCAGTATTCAGTCCACTTTTCGGCATACCGGAAGGCTGGTTGTCTCCTCGTCTTATATTTTGAAAAACGGGAAAGCCTGGAAAGAAGAATTTTACATTGGCAATACCTCAGGGACCTACCAGGGAGAATTTGACCGCAGTCTGAGCGGTCTTGCGCTTCATCTGCTTCACCGGAACGACAGTACATTGCTTCCTTTGAATTTTTCGCTGACCCTTTACTCGGATGATGGGCAACCCTTGCAGTCCAGTGACCAGGTGACCATTGATCTGGGTTTGCTGAACATTGGTTTCAGGCTGATTTATGGCAATATTGGCTATAAAGAATTCCTGGCGCAACAAAGCAGTATATTGGTCAATTTGTTTGAGAAATCAGAAATAGGAGGTACAATCGAGTTTGAAGACCCCAGATTTACAGTTCAGATTGATAATGCTTATGGTATGCCTATTCTGATGGAGTTTACGAATGTTTATTCTTCTTCGGAGCGGCAGAATATTACTGTACCGATTTCGTTCCCTCCGGAAGAAAATCCCGTTCAGATTAATTATCCGGCTTTAAATGAAATTGGGCTTTCAAAGCAAACCTTGTTTACGTTTGAAAATTCAAACCCTCCGTTCAGAGATGTAATGCAGACGGAACCCAATAAAATCCATTTTACTACCAGGGCTTATACGGATATTTCAAAAGCAGGCAGCATGAATTTTGTTCTTGATACCAGCCGGTTTACAGCCTCAGTAAATGTGGTACTGCCGGTCTGGTTGCGGGCGGGTGAATTTGTGCTGAGGGATACCATTGATTTTGATTTTCAGAACATGCTGGGCGAAAAGGAAAGAAGCCTGATTGATACACTCGTTTTATATCTGGAGGTCAATAACGGATTGCCGCTGAACGTAGGTGTTCAGCTTGCCTTTGTTGATGCTTCGTACCAGGTGCTTGACAGCTTATTTGATTCTAACAGCCTGCCTCAGGTACCTTCAGGTAAGCTTTCGGCCGATTATACAGTTGATCAGCAAACCGGAAAAACATTAAAGAAAACCTATGCCGGAATTGGAAAGGATAAAATTAAACGGATCGAAAATGCCCGGTATGCTATTGTAAGTGCCGAATTGAATACTACCGATTTTCAGACAAATCCTTCGCTCAAGGTGAAATTTTATGATTATTATAAGCTGGATTTTAAACTTGCCGCAAAGGCCCTGCTGAGAATCAATAATGACAACATTCCCTAACCGGTAATAAAATGGTTTCCATGGACAATATGCGCCGATTACTCATTATGGCTGTTGCGCTGCTGAGTGTTTCCCATGCGGGTGCACAATACAGCAATACCATGTATTTCATGAAGGGTTTGCCCCAGGTTCATATTCTGAATCCTGCCTATCAGCCGGGATGCCGTTTTTATATCGGGTTCCCAGGGCTTTCACCTCTGCAGGTTTCACTTGACAACAATGCCCTTGCACCGCACGATGTTCTTTTTTATAATCCCACGCTGGATTCTACCATTCTTTTTCTGCATCCTGAGGCAGACAAAGAAAAATTTCTGTCGAATTTTCTGGAGAAGAAGAATTACCTGAATACCGACGTAAGCGCCGGAATTTTTTCCTTTGGGTTCAGGACAGGGAAAATGTATTTCACTTTTGACCTGAGTGAAAAGGCGTTTGTGCGGTTCAATTATCCAAAAGATCTGCCTTCCCTGCCGGTCTATTTCTCACTTGACAGGGAAGGAAACCCGCGGGATTTTGACCTGAGCTCCCTGGCTGTTAATGCTTCAGTTTACAGTGAAATTGCCCTTGGCGTTTCCCGTTCCTTTCTGGAAGGGAAGCTTAACGCCGGTATCAAAGGAAAAATATTGCTGGGCCAGGGAAATCTGTATACCCGGAACTCATCAATTACAGTGAAAACCAGTTTCGAGGATAACTGGCTGATTAACTCCGATTTCGGAGCATACGGAAGCATTCCTTTTTCAGATATTCCCTCTGACAGTGCGGGAAAATTTGATTTTGGCAACATGTCGTTTACCAACCCTAAGGCCAGTGACTTTACCGATGTTTTTCTTCGTAAGCCGAATCCTGGCTTTGCCTTTGACCTGGGCCTGGAATATTCTCCCGTTAAACTGATAACCTTATCAGTTAGTCTGCTGGATGTAGGTTTTATCCGGTGGAAAAATTATACCTACAACATGACGCAGAATACTTCTTATGCATTCAAGGGTGTTGACATGAGCGGGTTTGTATCAGGAGAAGACACATCGGATTTCGGCCAGGCATTGCTGGATACTCTTAAGAATTCATTCGCTTTCAGTTATTTAAGAAATCCTTATACTACCCGGTTGCCGATGCACCTTATGGGCGGGGCTACGCTGAATCTAACGAAGGGGATTTCTTTGGGAATAATGGACCATTTGGAAATTTTTCAGAAGCAGGTCATCAATGAGATAACCGTGTCGGCGAACCTGAGGGCGGGAAGATTTTTCGGTACAACAGTCAATTATTCGTTACTGAATAACGAATACCATGATCTGGGTTTTGGTTTGATGTTCAAGCCCGGCCCGTTCCAGTGGTATATGCTTTTTGACCATATTCCGCTAACATTTGATAAGGAGAAAAACTGGGGGATTCCTGTTCCGATGTATGCTAAAGCATTCAGCTTCAGAATCGGATTGAATCTTGTCTTTGGTTGCAACCCCAAAAAAGCCTTGACCAGGGATATCCCTCTTGTTGAATAAGGCGAGGCATTCACAACCGAGGTTAGTGAAATTTGTACTACCTTTGCCTCACAAATTCGTATCGGATGCTGAGGTTACTGCTGAAATTTTTTCTTTATTTCATTCTCTTTTACTATTTGTACCGCATTATTGACCGAGCGTTGTTTGGTGACAGAAAAGAAGCCGAACGGCTGAGAAAACAACAGCAGAAAGAATGGGAGAAATTTTACCGGACATATAAGAAAAAGGAAGGTACAGTTATCATTGATACCTCTGCCCGCCCCGCAAAGAAGATCCGGAAAGACGAAGGAGAATACGTTGACTACGAAGAAGTGAAATAAGCCCTCACTCCCTATCCGAGCTCTGCAATAACCGAAAGGCGTTTTTCGTCAGTAATAGAAATTTCTTTTCCGTTTATTCGTATAATCCCATCTTTTCTGAATTCGGAGAGAATACGGATTACATTTTCCGGGGTCATTTCGATAAATTCGGCGATTTCCTTGCGTGAAACCGGAAGTTCAAATGTGTTGTTTTTATATACCGAGCGGGCAAAGTAAAGGAGGACGAAAGCTATACGACCGCGAAGGTTTTTCCGGCTGATTTCAAGGGTGGTATTAATGATTTCATCCGTCATCCGGCTCATTTTTCTGAGAAGGTCAAAGGCAAAATTCCCGTTTTTTTTCACCATTTCCTTCACCGTTTCAAAATTTACATAACAAACAGTAGTATCTTCCAGAGCCGCTACAGAATACTGAAAATATCTGTCGCTGAAGATGCTGAGAAGATTGATGAAATCGAGTGGTCCGGCTATTTTGATGATCTGATTTTTCCCGTTGTCAAGATGTTTATACAGTTTTACAAGACCGGTTTTCAGGTAACTGAATTCCTTAATTTCTGCCCCTTGTTCAATAATCGTTTCCCCTTTCTTGTAGTTACGCTCTTTACGGGTATCACACAGAAGAGCAAATTCCTTTTCAGAAACATTCTGGAAAAACAGGGCTTTTAATTCGCAATTTTCACAGTTACACCCGGTCATACATTTTGGTTTATGGGTATGATAAATATCATATTATGATAGTTATCATGCTCATTATAAACAATTGTTCCAATGGCAGGGTTTACTTTTGTTACAAAAATAACAGAAACTGTAATCAAAATAATTAATCACTAAAAGTATGAAAAAATTGCTGATTCTTGGTGCCGGTACAGGAGGGACCATCATGGCCAATAAGATGAGGAAAGCTCTTCCGAGGGAGGAATGGGAAATAACCGTTGTTGATCAGGAAAAAACGCATTACTACCAACCCGGTTTTCTTTTTATTCCTTTTGGAATTTACAAAAAAGAGGATGTAATCAAGCCGAAGAATGATTTTATTCCGTATGGGGTGAACCTTATATTTTCGGAAATTGATCGCATTGCACCTGACGAAAACAAAGTATTCCTGAAAGAAGGAACTGTGCTGGGGTATGATTACCTGATCATAGCAACGGGTTCACGGACTGTTCCTGAAGAAACGCCCGGCCTAAAGGGGGAACTCTGGCACAAGCGGATTTTTGATTTTTACAATATTGAAGGCGCGCTGGCTTTGCAGGATTTTTTCAAACGCTGTGAGGGAGGCAATCTGGTTGTCAACATTGCAGAACTTCCTTTTAAGTGTCCGGTTGCTCCTCTTGAATTTGTCATGTACGCCGATTCATTTTTCACAAAGAGAGGAATGCGCAGCAAGGTTAATATTTATTATGTGACACCAATGTCGGGCGCATTTACCAAACCCAGGGCTTCCAAAGTACTGGGGGGCATGCTCGAAGAAAAAAACATCCACATTGTGCCTGACTTTTACATCAGTGAGGTTGATAATGAAAGGAAGACAATAAAAGACTATGGAGGGCAGGAAGTGCCTTTTGACTGCCTGGTTACCATTCCGGTGCATATGGGATCAGAAGCCATCATACGTAGTGGAATGGGCGACGATCTTGGGTTTGTGCCTACTGATCCCTATACACTTCGTTCAAAACAGTTTGAGAATGTTTTTGTTATAGGTGATGCTTCGGATATTCCTACTTCAAAAGCCGGATCTGTTGTACATTTTTCGTCTGATGTAGTTTTTGAAAATCTGATGTGCGCCATTGAGAACCGTGCGTTTACAGCTAAATTCGACGGGCATTCCAATTGCTATATTGAAACCGGTGATGGCAAGGGTGCCTTGATTGATTTCAATTATGAAACGGAACCGCTGCCGGGTTACTATCCGTTTCCCGGTGTTGGTCCTTTTTCCCTTCTTAAGGAAACACGGATGAATCATTACGGGAAACTCATTTTCCGTTGGATTTACTGGCACCTTCTTCTGAAGGGCAAAGAGATGCCAATCAGCAATGAGATGTCGATGGCCGGAAAAATTATCGGATAATACAATGAAAATGGAAACCATGAATACACTTCCGGTTGAACAACAACTTGCCGAGATGAACAGCAAGTTGGATTTTCTGATGGAAGAAATGCTGCATCAGCGGCGCAGAAGGCAGGAAACAGAGGACCTGATGCAGGACATTTCCTTGATCGGAAAGGATTTATCGGCAACAGCGGTTGAAAAACTCGATAAAGCCGGGATCGCAATTGATTATGATCAGTTGACAGGTTTTGGCATCAGGCTGTTACGTAATATTGAGACATTCAGCCGACTGCTGGATCTTGTTGAAAGTGCCGATGACCTGCTTCGGGATGTTGGTCCTATTCTTCATCAGGCAGGGCTTGATGCCATTAATAAACTGCATGAGCTTGAAGCCAAAGGCTATTTTGAATTTATGAGGGAACTTATGGCATTGATCGATAAGATTGTAACCAATTTTTCGGCCAAAGACCTTCATGATCTTTCAGAAAATATTCTTCCCCTTCTTGAAACCATGAAGAATCTTCCTCAACCCGGAGTCACCGGAGCTCTGAATCAAGCCCTGAAGGCTTACGGAAACACTGTCGGGCAAAAGGAGATTCCCCGGTATTCGCTCTGGAAGTTAATAAGGGAGCTGAATTCACCCGAGATGAAAAAGGCAATTGGCTTTACCATCACGTTTATGAAACAGATGGCAGCAGAAACAGATAAACAATCAATGTAATAACGTAAAAACCAAAAAATTATGGCAACAAAAACCTATGCTGGTAAAACAGTAGAAGTAACTGAAGAAGGATACTTTAAAAATCCTTCTGACTGGACCCGTGAAATGGCGGCTGAAATTGCCCGTGAAGAGGGTATCGAGCAGCTTACCGATAAACATTATGCCGTACTTGAGTATATCAGGTCGAAAGTTATGGCCGGCGAACAACTGACCATCCGGGCGATGAACAAATCGGGGGTGGTTGACATCAAGCAGTTTTATGAATTGTTTCCCGGTGCACCTCTTAAAAAGGCAACGAAGATTGCCGGAGTGCCCAAACCAACAAGTTGTGTTTAACCTATAAATCAATATAATATGGCTGAAAAATCAGATAAACTTAAGAAAGTCTGCATAATATGTGCCAAAGGGACAATTGAGGACGTATATGCAGCACTGGTACTGGCCAATGGCGCAGTGATGGAAGGAATTGAGGCAAAAATGTTCTTTACCTTCTTCGGGCTTGATGCTATTACCAAGAACCGCATGGATAAACTGCATACAGCAGTAGTCGGAAATCCTGCACTTCGCATGCCGGGAGGCCTTCCTTTTCCAACCCTGCTTGGAATCATTCCCGGTGTTGAAGCCGGCGTTTCGGCCATGATGAAAAGCCAGATGGAAAAGCTGGATATTCCCCCCGTCAGTGAATTTTTTGACATGATTACCGCAGGTGGAGGGGAAGTTTATGCATGCAAGCTGGCTATGGATATGTTCAAGTTGACAAAGGAAGACCTTTCCGACCATGTAAAGGGGGTTCTGACGGTAGGTGAATTTTATGAGTTAGCCGGTGGAGAGGGTTCCCAGATAATTTTTGTTTAAAAATCGAATGGATCTGATTAAAGGGGATGCCGCGACATCCCCTTTTTCTTTTGAGCAAGGCCGAAGCTATTTTGTCATATAATCTCGGATGCGTTTAGCCATATTGGAAGCGAAAATAAAATCGCTGAGTTCTTTATTGTCAGCGTCGAGAATATCATCTTTTGAGCCTTCCCACATTTTGAATCCATTATGGATAAAAACTACTTTTTCTCCGATCTCCATAACGGAATTCATGTCGTGGGTGTTAATAATGGTAGTGATATTGAATTCCTTGGTGATTTCGCTGATCAGATTGTCAATCAGGATAGCGGTCTGGGGGTCGAGGCCTGAATTGGGTTCGTCGCAGAACAGATATTTGGGATTCAGAGCAATGGCCCTGGCAATGGCTACCCGTTTGCGCATACCTCCGCTTAGTTCAGCGGGATAAAGCTGGTTTTTGTTGATTATGTCCACCCGCTTCAGGCAGAAGTTTGCACGCTCACGTTTTTGCTCGAGAGTCCATTCAGTGAACATATCCATCGGAAACATGACATTTTCTTCAACCGTAGCCGAATCGAACAATGCTGCCCCCTGAAAAAGCATACCAAATTCCTTCCTGATTTCCTTTTTTTCATGGAATGACATTCTGGTGAAGTCGCGTCCATCAAAGAAAATGCTTCCGGAATCGATGGGATGGAGACCGACAATGGATTTCAGCAGGACAGTTTTTCCGGAACCGCTCCTGCCAATAATCAGGTTGGTTTTTCCGGGTTCAAAGACAACCGAGAAGTCCCTGATAACCGGGATTCCGTCGAATGATTTATTTACACTTTTCAGTTCGATCATTTTGCCAGCATTATCTGGGTAATAAGAAGATTGGCGAGCAGAATAAAAATACTGCTGAACACTACACCCTTTGTACTGGCTTTTCCCACTTCCAATGCGCCGCCTTCAACATAATATCCATAAAAGGAAGGAATTGTGGTTATAATAAAGGCAAAAACTACTGTTTTCACGAGAGCATACGTAATATAAAAAGGAATAAACCAGTACTGGATGCCGTATATATAATCCGAAGGGCTTAGGGCCCCTGTAAAAACACAGGCGAGATATCCACCGACAATACCTGTAAACATACTGATCAGGGTGAGAAACGGGTTAATGAACATCGCTCCGATTACCTTTGGTAAAACCAGGTAACAGGCTGAATTAACACCCATGATTTCCAGGGCATCAATTTGTTCTGTAATGCGCATTGTACCTATTTCCGAGCCAATATTGGAACCGACTTTGCCTGCCAGGATCAGCCCTACCATGGTTGATGAAAATTCAAGGAGCATGGTATCGCGCGCAGTAAGCCCGATAAGATACAACGGAATCAGTGGGTTTTCCAGATTATATCGGGTTTGAAGAGTAACAACAGCCCCCATGAACACCGAAATAATGATGACAATACCTACCGAATCAATTCCCAGCTTTTCAATTTCTTTCAGGGTTTGCTGGAAATAAATCTTCGATTTTTCCGGACGGGAAAACACCTTATATATAAACAGGCAGTATTTTCCGAAAAGTTCCAGGGACTTCATTTCTGCATGTTTTGGTCAAAAGTACAAATAATTTGGTATTGAAATCAATCTCCTGCCGGTACTATATTTTTCCTATTTTTGCAGCGTTTTATACTGAAAACAAATTCTCCACTTCATGAACAAGAACCAGTATTGCGTAATTATGGCCGGAGGAATAGGAGTACGATTCTGGCCTTTAAGCAGAGAAGCTCGTCCGAAGCAGTTTCTTGATATTCTTGGAACCGGGCGTACGTTTCTTCAGGAGACCTATGACAGGTTTTCGAAGATCATTCCAGCCGGGAATATATATATAGTAACCAATAAGATTTATAAACAACTGGTCAGAGAGCAGGTTCCGGAGGTAGCAGAAGATCATATTTTGCTGGAACCTTTGCGAAAGAATACTGCTCCCTGTGTGGCGTATGCAAGTTACCGGATTCGGACGGAAAATCCGGATGCCATCATGGTAGTAGCCCCTTCTGACCACCTGATAACAAGGGAAGAGGAATTCCTGCGTACAGTGCAGCAAGGACTCGAATTTGCGGCGGGAAATGATGCACTTCTCACATTGGGAATAAAACCCAGCAGGCCGGAGACAGGCTATGGCTACATTCAGGTTAATGGCAATGATAATGGTACTGCATTGCAGCGTGCAGGAATAAGGAAAGTAAAAACCTTTACCGAGAAGCCCAATGCCGAACTGGCAAGGGTATTTTATGAAAGCGGTGAGTTTTTCTGGAATGCCGGTATTTTTTTGTGGTCGGTAAAGTCAATCATTCAGGCCTTCGAAAAATACCTGCCGGAAGTCAGCGTCCTTTTTGAAGAAGGGAACAATGTGTATGGAACCAATACGGAAGAAAACTTCATAGAGGGTGTTTATCCTCAGTGCAGAAGCATCTCGGTTGATTATGCCATTATGGAAAAGGCTGACAATGTATATGTTCTCTGTTCCGACTTCGGCTGGTCTGATATTGGAACCTGGGGTTCCCTCCATGAGCACCAGGAAAAGGATGAGATGGGGAACTCGGTTAAAGGAGACAGTGTGTTTGGTTACAATATCAGTGACTGCATCATTAATCTTCCGCAGGGGAAGTTGGCTGTTATTGAAGGGTTGCAGGGTTACATCGTGGTGGAATCGGATGGCATTTTACTGATATGCCGCAAAAGCCAGGAACAGGAAATCAGGCAGTTTGTCAATGATGTAAAGCTTCGTAAAGGAGATGAATATATGTAAGAAATAATAATATGGTTGTTGGAAGGAGTCAATTAATAGTATCCTTATCTGGTGTCCAAAAAATGAAAAACGGTTGACTATATGCCAACCGTTTTCTATTATTCACAGAAGCAAATTTTTAGTATTCCCAGAGGTCGTGTTCGAAGTTGAATATAAAGTTCTTTATTCTTTCTGATTCATAAAGAGCATCAACTCCACGTGCATACGAGCTTATCAGACGGTTGTTGTAGACATTGGTTTCCCGGTAGATATAGCTGTCGAAGCGGCGTTGCATGAAAAGGTCATCAAAAGATACATTCTGTGCGTCATTATGCCGGTTAAATACTTCGTGGCTGGCAAGGAGATTGCGGGCGTCGGGATAATAGACCCAGAACAGGGGAATGGTCCTGTAATCGCCTGTCGGATTGCCCTGCTCGTCGAGTCGGGGTGTAATGGATACCGGACAGATGCCAATAATGCGAACCTGAAGGGTGCTGTAGTTCTTGTCAAAGAACCATTTTTCCTTGATGTTGATCTGCTTGACATTCTGGATGAGGTCATTCCTGGTGATTTTGGAAACTTTCTTCACCATCTGACCGGGGTTATCAGGGTCTTCCACAAGGATGGTATCCATGCGTACACCAAGGCGCTTGTCAACCTCTTCCTTGGTGGTTTCCATTTTGAACTCATTGTTTTCATCATAGGGGTCATATACCTTCAAGCCTTCATAATCCATACCCCACAGCAGAAGGTTGACAAGGTTCATTCTGTTCCCTATTGTCTGTAAGGGATAATAGAGATTCAGATTCATTTTCTGGCGGAGGTCAATGGTTCTCCAGACGATTTTTGACCACATAACATCCGCTTCCCTGGTGTAAGGATAGGGAATAGGCTTTTTGTTAGGTATGTGAATCTTATCGTACACTTCCTTTTTGAGATCCTGGGCTTTCGCTGCATTCTGAGCTGCGACCACAAACGTCAAACCAAGGAATATGGCAACAATGCTTCTCATAGGTTAAATTATTTTTAAAGTGATTGATCCTAAATCGCGGGTACTGCCATCGGGCAGTGATGCTTTAATGTCTTCAAAATATACCTTGGAGCCTTTTCCGAGGCGTTCGAGTATATTAAGCTGTTCCTGGGTAAATTTATTGGAGTTGGAAGTAGCTTCCATGTCGAACTGGCCAACCTTTGCCGAAACTTTAAAGCTAACGACTTTTACTATTGCTTCGAATTCAAAATTTTCCATTTCAGCTATAACTCCTGATTGGGCGAGCAAAGTAGAACGGGCAATATTTCCTCCCCGCAATCCACCAACTTTAGGAACGGGTGAAGGCAACATTTTTACGCGGAATTCCTTGTAGCCGAAATCTCTTTTCTGATTCCCGCCCATATCGGCTGTAACCCGTATCTGGGCAGAACCGGCCCTTTCAGGATTTACGATATACTGGTTACCGGAGATTTTTCGTATGCGTCCGTTATTGATGGTAGCAGTTACCTTATCGGCAGCCACGCCGGAAACCGATATTTCAACCGGGTTATCAAGACCCATGTAAAATACGTTCATTTTGGTAGGCGAAACGGTCATGGAAGGTTCCTCAACGATATATTCCGATTCAAACGGGCGTTTGATATCAGGACCACCGGAAGGAGACTTCAGTACAATCAGTCCGCCCCATTTTTTATTTCCTACTGTGGTTCCGGGCACTTTGTAAACTCCAACACCCTTATCAACAGGAAGTTGCTGGCTGGGACCCGTCATTTCATAGTCAATTGTACCATCCTCGCGCACAACTTTTTTGTAGCTACCCACCAGGATGGTTGGATCCTGCGTACTGTCGGATGCTGCAATAAATACTTTGGCTTCGTAATTATTTCCGCGAACAATGTAGTTTGAATTCGGGATGACGATAGCTTCCAGCTTGTTGAACTTAAAGGCTCCGGCATCAATTTCATTGTAAAGGTAGCGGAGAATTTCGGTTTCAGCATTTCGGACATTGTTCTGCAAAGCCGACAGGATTGTAACAACTGCAATCAGCGGGATATGTTCAAAGTGTTCCGATTCCCATGATTCGGTTTTTCCTTCCTTGGGCGGGGGATCTTTTGTATCGAGAGCTTTTTCTATAGCTGCTCTTACATTGGGTGCATCATCCTTGACCATTCCCAGCAGAATATTGCGGAAGTTATCAATTTGTGCCTTGAGGGGTTTCGCTTCACCGTTATTATTGGTGCCCACCATGATCTGGGCCGGCTTGTCAGTATTATCTTTCGCTTGGATTTTATCGGTGTAAATTTCCCCGTCCTTGCCAATAGCGGGAGCATCTTTTCCGTCACCGAGCTGAATGATTTTAATTTTCAGGTCCTGCATTTTGTTATACAGGTCGTTGGCCAGTTGTTTTACCTGGTTGGCTTTTTCAAGCCAGGGACCAGCCTTGACCGGGTTTTCTGCTGCCGCTCTTTCAAACTGGTCATAAATTACGGCATTCTTCTCGTAGAAGTTGACATTGGTTTTCGACAATCCTTCATCTACCAGGGCAAAAGCATTAAGAACGTCTTTGGAGACGTTAAGGGCGAGTAAGGCAGTAAGGACCAGGTACATCATCCCGATCATCTTCTGTCTTGGTGTTTCTTTGCCGTGTGCCATTTTACTTGAGAACTATTAGATTTAGGGCAGATGTTGGTTTATTTTTTACTAACAACATTCATGGCAGAAAGCATATTGCCATAAATATTGTTCAGGGTAGCGATGTTTTCGCTCAATCTTGCCATTTCCTCCCTGTACTTCTTTGTTTCCTCCACGGATTCCTTGAGGTTTTTCATCATGGAACCCAGTTCTCCGAACACTTGTTGATTTTCCTTAATGTGCTGGTCTGTTTCCTTCAGCTGGAGTTCATAGACAGCATTCAGGGCAGCAAGGTTTTTATTGAGGGTTTCGAGCTGGCTTGAATATCCTTTACCCCCGTTATTAATACTTTCCTGATAAGCGGCAATGGACTGTGTGAGTTTTTCATAAGTACCTGCCAGGTTTTCTCCGGAACGTGCGATGTGATTTGAAATTTCCTGGCCTGATCTGGCAACAGCTTCAGCTGTCTGCTGATATGACTGGCTGAGGAGGTTGACCGATTCCTGCAGTGTTTGAGTATTTGTAGTATAATTGACCGCCATATTGCTCAAGGCCTGGGCAGCAGATTTAAAGTTGCTGACATATTCATTGGTTGCTACGGAAGCATCTGTAATTTCAGAGATCTTGGCTGCAGTAGCATTAATTTTATGCAGGCCTTCGCTAAGTTTGTTAAAATCCTCGGCTGAGATACTGCTCTGGCTGACGATCTGGTCAAATCGTTCGAGCACGGAACCTGCCCTGCCGGCAGTAAGGGCTTCCCGATAGTTTTCCATTTCATCAGGATCGGTCATTCCGGCCAGTTCAGGGTATACGAGCGTCCAGTCGAGTTCTTCGTGAAGTGGTTCGAAAGCAGAGAAGAAGAAGATGATTGCTTCCGTACTCAATCCAAGGGTTATCATAACACCTGCTCCAGGCCAGTGCTGAATTTTGAACATGGCGCCGATAATTACCACCGAAGCTCCGATACCATAGAGCTTGGCCATAAAGTTTTTCCAGCCGGTTGACTGGACGAGGTCGGTTAAGCTGAAGGCCATAGTATTAAGTTTACAGGTTTTTCAACAGGTTTATTTATTGCTGCCAAGATACGTTCTCACACAACGGAAACCGATGTATGATTTGGCGGTATCCTGGTATTCATATGAACGTGTGCCGCACTGGAGATAGTATGCAATGTCTTTCCAGGATCCTCCGCGAATCACTTTACGTTTCATGGAAGGAGGATCATCGGGTTTGGCATTGTATTTATAATCCGGGTTCAGGTCGTGGGTAAAGATATAGGCAGATTCATCGTACGCATTGGCAGTCCATTCAGCTACGTTACCAGCCATATCGTAGAGGCCCCATTCGTTGGGTTCAAAGGAACCGACTTTCATTGTGGTAACACCGCCGTCGTCGGAATAATTTCCACGGAGGGGTTTGAAGTTGGCGAGGAAGCATCCCTTATAGTTGCGGGTATACATACCTCCCCAGGGATACATGGAAAGGTCAAGTCCTCCGCGGGCGGCATATTCCCATTCTGATTCGGTGGGCAGGCGGTAATCATGGACAAAATAACGGCCATCTTTCTGAAGGGCATCATTCAGGTATTTTGTTCTCCAGATGCAGAAAGCGGTGGCCTGCTTCCAGGTTACTCCAACAACGGGGTAGTTATCGTAGGCCGGATGCCAGAAGTACATAGTAGTCATAGGTTCATTGTACGAATAGGTAAAATCGGCAACCCAGCAGAGGGTATCAGGGTACACATTGATAACATCCCTGAAGACGAAGGCAGAACGGTTTGTGATATCCACTTTCTGTCCTTCAGGATTGGTAACCTGGCCCTGGTATTGTTTTGTCTGGAAATTGTAGCGGTTATTCTTATTGGCCGCCTGCTGAAGGTCAATCCAGTAATATTCGTACATCAGTTTGCGGGTATCAAGCTCTTTGCGGCCGAAGAAACGTTCGTTCGGCTGAAGGTAAAGCTCCTGAAGAATGTTATTGACTTCTTCGTCTTTGTAATCGATTTTGGTTTCCCAGTTCAGGTATGGAGGATCAATCGGGTTTCCGAAGGCATCTTCGGAAATGGCGAAATCCTCAATCTGGGCGGCCAGCATGCGGCGGATGATGGAATCGCGGACCCAGTAAACGAATTGGCGGTATTCGTTATTGGTAATTTCGGTTTCATCCATCCAGAAAGCTTCAACGGTAACCGTTTTGGAAGTAACGTTTTCGGCCCAGGGTACATCCTGGTCACTGGGGCCCATATTGAAGCTTCCCTGAGGAATAAATACCATTCCGTAAGGATCGGGTTCAAAGTATTTTTCCCTGCCGGGAACTCCTGTAAGTTCACCATTGTCAGATCCTCCGCAACTGGTGATAAGCACTAAGATAACTGTCAGGCCAATGATCTTTTTCATAACACGTCAGGTATTATTCTTTGGTTGTTATTTTCTTTATTACAATATAGTTTCTGCAAAATTGATATAAAAGTAAAAAAAAATTATAAAAATCGAACGCTTTTAAATTTCTGAGGAGATTTTTCCACTTTCATGCGGAAACAATAGGCTACACTGAATTCATGGGAACCGCTGTTGTATTTCCGCAGATCGGTCATGGAGAAATCATAGGAATACGTAACCCGTATACCGTTAAAAATCTCCAGTCCCAGCATGCCGATGAGGGCATCGCCCATACGGTATGCAACTCCACCCCAGAATTTCTGATTATACACAATATTTGTGTTTAATGTTACCTGTGAGTTTTTTGCATCTGAAGCTACCAGGGCTGAGGGTTGAATCTCAAAGGCAGGATTCGGCAATTGCATTTTGTACCCTGCCATGAGATAATAGTGCATGCGGGATTGGGTAGTGGCCTGGTCAAAATTCATTTTTGAACTCACAAGGTGTTTTACGGAAAAACCGGCAAAAAGGTTATCAGTTTCGTAAAAAGTACCCAGGCCCATATCAAAACCAAAGGCACTCTCTCCATCCTTGGGGATAGCATTATCTCCTTCGGTTTGCACAGGAGGTTTCCATTGTGCCCCGTTAAGAGCTTTGTTCAGCAAACCCGCATTGATTCCGATACCGAGTTTTCCTTCGCCGAGAGTTATATGGTAGGCATAGGCCAGGGCGATAGCAAGGTCTTTATCGAAGCCGATGTTATCGCTCATAAGGTTAACGCCAATGCCGCCGGGAATTCCGAATGGCCGGAAAGGAGTATTGGCATGGAAAACGGTTGTCTGTGGCGCTCCGTCAATACCAACCCATTGTTGCCTTGTATCAAGCCCAAGGCAGATCATATTGCTGATACCGGCAAATCCCGGGTTAAATGTCATTTTATTGAACATATATTGGCTGAAAATAGGATCCTGCTGTGCATGCAGTATTCCATTCACAGCCAGCAGAAAAATCAGTGTACCGGAGAGCCTTTTCATAATATAATCCGGGGGTAAACTGTTCCGGTTTAATTTGAAAACAGTAAAATAAGTAAAATTATTGTATACCTCCAAATATTATTAACAATTAGATGTTGATAACCTGAGGCCTGAAAAGGGAAAAGGTGTTTATAAAGAAATGAATATCAATAAAAAACGCAACTAAGATTTTCTGAAAATTCTCCATAATCTGTCTGTAATCTGGTGGTTGCAGGCTGCTTCATAATCCTCCTTGCCACAGGAATATACCAGGGGTTTCTTATCGGCAGATTCCGGGGGAACTTCAATCCACCAGCGTTCCGTGGTAAGGCTTTGGTAGAATGTGAGGTCGGTGGGTATTTCTTCGTTGGCGACAATATATTTTCTGAATTTTTCGGGTTGTTCAAGAGGATTTTCATAGAGGTTCTGGGAGAGCCCTTCCAGAAAATACCATATGGTCTGGGCTGCCAGTTGAGCCGTAACATTGAACGGGTCGTGGTCAGGAAGTATATCAAAAACGCCAAATACGGAAGTTTTTCCTCCCAGTCCTGCGTATCGTGCCAGCTGGCATAATTCTTCCCCATATAATCCGTTGGCGCAGGGTATTAAGGTGCCCGGCGCGTCGGCGTAGCGTACAGCGTTCATATCAATGCTTACCAGATCAGCATCGCGCAGCAGCGGTTCGGAACGGCTAATGTCTTCGCGGAGTTGACCAAGGCGAAGCGGGTCCATATAAAGCTTCTCGAGGATATCGATGGCTGATTTGTCGGTGAGGTATTGCTGAAAGCCTAATAAAGTAGACTGGTGAAGAATTTTGGCTTTTTCCTGAACGATGGTTCGCAGGAAGCTAAAGGAATGGGCTGATTTATCAGGTGAGGGAAGCAGATCAGGACGGTTGTCAATAACCAGCAGGGAGCAGGGCCGGCGTAGTTTTTTGTAGGCTCTGAACAGAGGAACGGTCAGATCCTGGCTTCCGCCCAGTACAACAATGGTAAGGTTTTTCTGAAGAAGATCAACAGCCACGTCTGTGAGTCCGGCATAGGTGTCATTTACAGTCTGTCCTCTTTTGATGTTTCCCAGGTCAATAATTTTAATGTTTCTGGGGATCCGTGCCGTTTGGTAGAGAGCTTCCCTGATTTTGTCGGGAGCCATGGCAAAACCGGAAGCAGGACTGTTTCTTGCCTCGGGAACTCCCAGCAATGCAACCCGGTAATCTGCAAGGTCGCCGGCTTTTGCTCCGGCTGTGTGGACCTTAATATTGGCAGAGAAGGTATAATCCCTTGGCAGAAATTCCAGCAGAGGCTTATCAAGGCTGACCGGATCAAAATAGTCGGGGAACAGCTTCATGGTTTGTTATGATTTTTTTCTACGAACGGTTTTGCGGGGAGTTTTTTCCTTATTCCCGATGATGGCAATGCATTCATCGAGAGTGAGTTCAGCGGGATTTTTCGTTTTGGGAATCCGGTAGTTTTCGTTGTTAAATGCAATGTACGGGCCATAGCGTCCGTTAAGAATGCGCAATCCGGGTTTTTCAGGAAATTCCTTGATCAGTTTATTCTGATCCTTTTGTTTTTTTTCTTCGATAATTTCGATGGCTCTTTCAAGGGTAACCGTTAACGGATTATCGGTATTTCTGTTGAGCGAGTAAAATTTCTTGTCGTGAAGGATGTAGGGGCCGAATCGTCCGATTCCGACTGTGACTTCCGATTTCATGTATGTGCCAAGTTTTCTCGGGAACCGGAACATAGCGAGAGCATCTTCAAGGGTGACAGAATCCATGCTTTGTCCTTTGACCAGGCTAGCAAACCGAGGTTTTCCGTCGTTGGCATCTCCGATCTGGACCATGGGGCCGAAACGGCCGATTTTAACAAAGACAGGTTTGCCGGTTTCGGGGTCGGTTCCGAGCAGCCGTTCTCCTTTTGATTTTTCCTTGCTGGTAAGGGTTTCTTCTACCTTTTTGTGGAACGAACTGTAGAATTTGCGGATCATTTTTGTCCATTCGAGCTGGCCTTCGGCAATGAGGTCAAATTCTTTTTCGACGGTAGCTGTGAAGTTATAGTCGAGGATATCCTGGAAGTTTTGCACCAGGAAGTCGTTAACGATCATTCCGATATCGGTGGGGAAGAGTTTGGCTTTTTCGGCGCCGGTGATCTCTGTTTTAATCTGTTCAGTGATTTTGTTTTTTGACAGGGAAATCACCATATAATCGCGGGGTTTTCCGGGGCGGTCTTCCTTGACTACATACCCACGTTGCTGGATGGTAGAGATAGTGGGTGCATAGGTTGAAGGCCGGCCAATTCCAAGTTCCTCCAGTTTTTTTACCAGGCTTGCTTCGGTATAGCGGGGAGGATGGTAGGTAAATTTCTGCACGGCATTGACTGACTGAAGCAGGGCGTCCTGGTTTTGCCGGAGCGGAGGAAGAAAGTTCCCTTTCTTTTCTTCTCCTTCCTCGTCTTCCGATTCCCTGTACACTTTCAGGAAACCGTCAAATTTAATGACTTCCCCGGTAGCAATAAAGTGTTCATCAATTCCCGGAGCTTCAATTACGGCGGTGGTTTTTTCGATGAGGGCATCGCTCATCTGGGAGGCGAGGGTTCTCTTGCGGATGAGGTCATAGAGTTTTTTTTCAGCGGCCGATCCGGTAATTGTTTCCTTTTCAATGTAGGTAGGCCGGATTGCCTCGTGTGCTTCCTGTGCCCCTTTGGTTTTTGTTTTGTACTGTCTTGGTTGGGAGTATTCGGCACCGAATTCGCTGGCAATAACCTTTTTGCTGACGTTCAGGGCAAGGTCAGAAAGGTTCACTGAATCGGTACGCATGTAAGTAATTTTTCCTGCCTCATAGAGTTTCTGGGCGAGGGTCATAGTTTGGGAAACTGAGAATCCGAGTTTTCTGGAGGCTTCCTGTTGCAGGGTGGAGGTAGTAAAAGGCGGTGGAGGAGATTTTCGTGAGGGTTTTGTTGTAACTTCGGTTATCCGGAATGCTGCGTTTTTGCATTTTTCCAGAAACT
Source organism: Bacteroidales bacterium (assembly GCA_012517825.1). Taxonomy (NCBI): domain Bacteria; kingdom Pseudomonadati; phylum Bacteroidota; class Bacteroidia; order Bacteroidales; species Bacteroidales bacterium. The sequence continues at coordinate 33,741 of JAAYUG010000089.1, forward strand.
TTCGTGTTTCCTCAGCTGATTGAAATCTGACTGACAATTCAGCAGGGAATGTTTCCGCTGATCCTTTGGGATCTTTGACTTCAAAAAGGGCTGTAACCTTGAAGTAGGAGACAGACTGGAACGCATTGATTTCCCTTTCTCTTTCAACGAGAAGCCTCACAGCAACTGACTGGACGCGGCCGGCTGAAAGAGCAGGCTTAATTTTCTTCCAGAGGATAGGGGAAAGTTCAAAACCTACCAGGCGGTCGAGAATACGGCGGGCCTGCTGGGCATTAACCAGATTGAGATCAATGTTCCGCGGTTTTTTAATGGCATTGAGGATAGCATCTTTGGTTATTTCATTGAAGACAATCCGGCGGGTTTGAGCGTCGTTCAGCTGAAGAACTTCGGCAAGGTGCCAGGCAATAGCTTCTCCTTCCCGGTCTTCGTCTGAAGCAAGCCATACCAGTTTTGCTTCCTTTACAAGTTTTTTCAGTTCAGCTACAACCTTTTTCTTGTCATCGGAAATAACATATTCGGGTTTGAAATTATGTTCAATGTCGATGCCGAGATTTTTTTTGGAAAGGTCACGAATGTGTCCGAAGCTTGATTTTACAAGGAAATCTTTTCCGAGAAATTTTTCAATGGTTTTGGCTTTGGCGGGTGACTCTACAATAACGAGGTTTTCCTGCATACCGATATATTAATATATGTTAACGACCCGCAAAGTTGAAAATTTTAAATCAAATAATTGCTATTTTTGGCCCAACCTTCAAATTTATGCAAGCTGACGGGCAAAAGCAGAGACTTTATCTTCGTATTTTCTGGATTGCGTTTGCTACTCCTTTTGTTTTCCTGGCATTGATCTTTTATCTGATCATCCAGGGCCGGCTGGGCTTTATGCCTTCATTTGCCGATCTTGAGAATCCGCGCAGCAATCTGGCTTCGGAAGTTATCAGCGAGGATGGTCAGTTGCTGGGCAAGTTTTACGTTGAGAACAGGAGTTTTATCAATTTTGATGAGCTGACGCCCGTTCTCGAAAAAGCGTTGCTTGCTACGGAGGACATACGTTTTTACCGCCATGCCGGAATTGATATCAGAGGTTTGGCGCGGGTGATGGTGAGGACGATTCTTCTGGGAGAGAAGACTTCTGGCGGGGGCAGCACGATTACCCAGCAGCTGGCCAAAAACCTGTTTCCGCGCGATACGGCTGATTATCATTGGGCTGTAGCCCGTAAATGGGCTCTGGTGAAATCCAAATTCAAGGAATGGGTCATAGCTGTAAGGCTGGAGAGGAACTATACCAAGAAGGAAATACTGGTCATGTACTTAAACACTGTTCCTTTCGGGCACCAGTCGTACGGAATCAAATCAGCGGCCAAAACCTATTTTAATACAAGTCCTGATTCGTTGAAGGTGGAACAGGCGGCTCTTCTGATAGGCCTTCTGAAGGGACAGACCAAATTCAGTCCGATTCTCAATCCGGAAAAGGCGTTATTCAGAAGGAATATTGTTCTTTCCCAGATGAACAAATACGGTTTTCTTACTGATCATGAACTGGATTCTCTTATTGCCCTCCCGATAGAGTTGCATTATAATGTTCAGGATCATACAGAGGGATATGGAACGTATTTCAGGGAGTATCTGCGGCAGATCATGAGTGCGACGGAACCCAAAAGGGAGGCATTCCGGAATCCTCTCAGCTATTCTGAAGACTCTGCCAGATGGGCTTCCGATCCGTTGTATGGATGGTGCAATAAACATTTTAAGCCGAACGGAGAACCGTACGATTTGTACCGGGATGGGCTGAAGATTTATACGACCATTAACTTTACCATGCAAAAGTATGCTGAAGAAGCTGTCAGGGAGCATATCGGAAGCTATCTTCAGCCGGCATTCTGGAAAGAAAAAAAGGGACGGAAGAATGCTCCTTTTGCGAAGGAACTGCAGTCAAAGGAAATTGAAAGTATTCTTACCAGTTCGATGGTTCGTTCTGACCGCTACCGTACAATGTGGAGAAGCGGGGTTTCACCTGATTCGATCCGGAAGGCTTTTCATACTCCTGTTCCTATGAGGGTTTTTTCGTGGGATGGAGAACGGGACACTGTGATGACCCCCTGGGACTCCATACGCTACTATAAGTTTTTTCTTCATGCGGGCCTTTTGTCGGTTGATCCTTTGACCGGATATGTAAAGGCATATGTAGGAGGGGTAAACTTCAAGCATTTTAAGTATGATCATGTGATGGTAGGGAGGAGGCAGGTGGGATCGACCATCAAGCCTTTTATATATACCCTGGCCATGATGGAAGGGCTTTCACCCTGCCAGCAGGTTCCCAACCGGCCGGTTTCCTTTGTGATTGGAGATACCGTTTGGACACCAAAAAACTCAGGACCTTCGAAGTATGACGGTAAGATGGTTACCCTGAAATGGGGCCTGGCCAATTCGGTCAATTATATTTCGGCCTGGCTGATGAAGCAGTATAATCCGCAGGCGGTGGTGGATATTATGCGAAAAATGGGTGTCAAAAGTCCTATAGACCCGGTTCCCTCTCTGGTGCTGGGAACCTCCGATATCACCCTGTATGAAATGGTTGGAGCTTACGGAACTTATCCCAACAAAGGAGTATATATCAAACCCCTTTTTGTAACCAGGATTGAAGATAAAAACGGCAATGTTCTGTCAACCTTTCAGCCCGAATCCGTAGAGGCGATTCCGGAAAACATAGCCTATCTTATGGTGCAGATGCTCAGGGGAGTTGTTGATCACGGCACGGCTGTCAGGTTACGATTCCGTTATAATTTTACCAATCAGATTGCAGGAAAAACGGGAACCACCCAGAACCATTCCGATGGCTGGTTCTGCGGGTTCACTCCTAATCTTGTAACGGGAGTATGGGTAGGGGGCGAGGAACGTTCCATTCACTTTGATGAAATCAGTATGGGCCAGGGGGCCAACATGGCGCTTCCCATCTGGGCAATTTATATGAAAAAGATTCTTGAAAACAAGAGTCTTGGTGTTTATGACGCTGATTTTGAGGCTCCTGCAGGCTTTCATGTCTCGATAGACTGTGGAGAGAAGTATGTGCCTCCGGCGGAAGGGGAAGATAGTTTTGAGTAATTTCAAACGATTGACAGCGAATCAATCAGGTTTTTCAGGTAGTCACTTTCGGGTTTTTTCCAGAGGGCATCGGTGTAGCCGGCATCGGTTATTATTCCGTTACGAAGAACGATGATGCGCGGGGCCATATATTTTACCACGGCCAGATCATGCGAAATAAAGAGGTAGGATAGGCCCAGTTCATCTTTCAGATCGCTGAGCAGGTTGAGGATTTGTGCCTGAATGGATACATCAAGGGACGCCACGCATTCGTCACATATAACCAGGTCGGGATTCAGGATAAGAGCACGGGCAATAGCTATCCGTTGCCGCTGACCGCCGGAAAATTCATGCGGATATTTTGGGAGGGCTGTTTCAGGCAGTCTGACCTGATCAAGCATTTGTTTCACTTTTTTCGTGCGCTCCTCCCTTGGCAAGGTTTCATGGACCAACAGAGGTTCCTCCAGAATCATCTGTACAGTATGTCTTGGATTCAGCGAGGAGTAAGGGTCCTGAAAGATAATCTGCATTTTCTTCCTCACATTGGCGGGCATTTTTCTGTTTTTCGCATGAAGGGGCAGGCCGTTAAAATGTATTTCTCCGGAAACATTGGGTATCAGGCCGAGAATGCTTCGGGCGAGGGTTGTTTTTCCGGAACCTGATTCTCCGATGATGCCGAGGGTTTCGTTTTTCAACAGGCGGAAGGAAACATCCTGCAGGGCGGGATAAATATGTTTGCCCCAGGGAAACTTGTCCCTTTCATACCAGGCTTGGAGATTTTTTACTTCGAGAAGGATATGGTTTCCGGCATTTTGCTCAGTTATGTTTTCTGCCAGATTACCATGTGCCGTATTGAAGGAGGGAGAATGTCTGGTTTTTTCCGGCAGGCCAAGCCGGTGAGGACGATAATCAAGCGGAGGAATTGATCTGATAAGAATTTGTGAAGGTTCAGTTTCTGGATTCTGCAAAATATGCGCAGTATTGCCTGCTTCGATAATTTCGCCGTTATGCATGATAACGATTTTGGGAGCTATGTCTTTGAGGATACGCAGATCGTGCGATATGAAGATCAGGCTCATGTTCCGGCTGGTGCAGAGATTTCTCAGAAGTTCTATTACGGCTTTCTGCAGGGAAACGTCGAGAGCGGTGGTTGGTTCATCGGCAATGAGCAGTTGAGGGTTTCCTGCCACAGCCATGGCAATCATAACCCGTTGCCGCTGTCCGCCTGAAAGCTGGAAGGGATAACTTATGCTGATTCTTTCAGGTTCCGGTATGCCGGTTTCATAAAGAAGGCGAAGACATTGCCCGTGCAGATCCTCTGATGGAATATTTCCGCAGGCACGCAATGCCTCTCTGATCTGAAATCCGCAGGTCAGGGAAGGATTCAGGGATGTCATGGGGTCCTGAAAGACAATACCGATCTGTTTTCCTCTGATTTTTCTCCAGTCTTTTTCAGGAAGCCGGCATAGATCCAAACGATGATTTCCGGTTGCCTGGAACCAGATGTTGCCTGAGAGGACCCGGAAAGGAGGAGGCAGTAATCCAAGAACAGAGAGGGCCGTTAACGATTTTCCGCTTCCTGATTCACCTGCAATTCCCAGGGTTTCCCCTTTAAGAAGCCGGAAAGAAATATCCTTTACTACCCTGGTTTCACCCGGAGACAAAGTTCCAATGGTCAGATGGTTCACATCCAGAAGGACATTGTTATCCATGAGGTGTTTGTTTGCGGATGACTATTACCCTGTTTCCCTGAATTTCGACTTTCCAGTAGGCAGGGTGAACCACCCGTGATGCCGTTCGGTAAAAAAGGCGGGTACGAACACTGGATGGTTTGTTTTTCTCCGTTTCCCTGAATTCTCCGTTGAATTCAAAATATTCGGTAAGCGGGTGCTGAAGAAAAAAGCGCCGGACGATTTCAATTACGGTGGCGATTATGCGGAAAGCCTCGTTTTCGTGGGTCATGGCGTATTCATTTTCGAACGATTCGTTCAGAACGCCGAAGTTGATCACAAATCCGAAATAATTGTCTCTTTTTCGTCCAAACTGCACTTCGTAAAGCAGTCCGCTTTGTGTGCTGAAATGATAGATTTCTCCTGAAGGAATAGCGGGATCCTCAATCCGGAAGACGGGCACTCCGGGTTTATAATCGGGGTGAAGGAGGGGAATACCGGCATGTGAGGAAGGCATGGTTCAGTGATTAAACAATCGTCCGATGAGCTGGTCAATTCGTTCCAGCCGCACGACTTCCAGGTCTTTGACAAGAGAGGAGGGTATTTTTGCGTGGCGTGAAATGTAAATTCCTGAGAATCCGAGTTTTCTGGCTTCGGCAATTCGCTGTTCGAGGCGGGTTACTGGTCGGATTTCTCCTGAAAGGCCTACTTCACCGGCGAAGCACAGATTGGTGGGGATGGGGATATCGGCTCCGGAAGAAAGGATGGATGCTATCACAGCGAGGTCGATAGCAGGATCATCAACGCGGATACCTCCGGCAATGTTCAGAAACACATCTTTGGCCAGCAGTTTGAAACCGGCCCGTTTTTCAAGAACAGCCAGAAGCATGTGCAGGCGGCGAATGTCAAAACCAGTGGTACTGCGTTGCGGTGTGCCGTAGGTAGCTGTACTGACCAGGGCCTGGGTTTCGATCAGAAAAGGTCGGAGGCCTTCGATGGTGGCAGCTACCGCCACACCGGAAAGGTTTTCCTGATGAAGTCCAAGAAGAATCTCTGACGGATTAAGAACCTCCTTAAGGCCTTTCTGATCCATTTCGAAGATGCCGATTTCGGAAGTTGAACCGAAACGGTTTTTGGCGGCCCTCAGAATCCGGTACAGGTGCTGTGTATCACCTTCGAACTGAAGCACAACATCTACAATATGTTCCAGAACCTTGGGCCCTGCAATGGTACCGTCTTTGGTGATGTGGCCTATCAGCAGGATGGGAACGGAATTTTCTTTTGCATAGCGGAGCAGCGACTGGGCACATTCTCTGATTTGCGCCACACTCCCTGCGCTGCTTTCAATGCGTTCGGTAAAAAGGGTCTGGATGGAATCGATAATGACCAGTGCAGGATTGATCTGGCTGAACTGTTCGAGAATATTTTCGAGACAGGTTTCACTCAGAACAAACAGATGTTCGTTTTTATTTTCCAGACGTTCTGCTCTCAGCCGGATCTGCTGCAAGCTTTCCTCTCCGGTAACATAGAGTACGGTGCGATCTTTCTGCTGGAGGGCAAGTTGAAGGGCAAGGGTTGATTTCCCAATACCCGGTTCACCGCCGAGCAGGATGACCGAACCGGGGACAATTCCTCCTCCGAGCACCCTGTTGAGTTCCTGGCTGTGGGTATCATTTCGGGGAGATTCATCCAGACGTATTTCGGAAATCCGGCGGGCAGGCTGATGGCTTAATGAAGAGCCGGTGCCGGTTTGTTTCCCTGATGAAACGGTTTCCTCAACATAGGTATTCCATTCATGGCAGACCGGGCAGCGGCCAATCCATTTAGGAGCTTCGGCGCCACAATTCTGACAAACATATACTGTCCGCTGTTTGGACATAATCAGAAAAGCTTCAGTTTTTTCTTGCTGCTTTTTCGGATTTTCTTTATGAGCCGGGTAGTACTAAAGTTTTCAACCAGTTCAATAGTCACCACCTTCCCTCCTTTTGCCGTAACAATATCGTAGCCAACGATTTCGGATGGCTTGTAGTCGCCGCCTTTGACCAATACATCGGGCTGGATTTTACGGATAAGATTTTCCGGGGTATCTTCATCAAAAAGGACAACATAATCAACAAACCGCATTGCTGCCAGTATCAATGCACGGGAATATTCATCCTGCAAAGGTCTTGAGCGTCCCTTAATAGATCGCACAGAAGCATCAGTATTAAGGCCAACAACAAGCACATCACCCAGAGCTGAAGCTTTGGCAAGGTACTCAACATGCCCGCGATGAATCAGATCAAAGCATCCGTTGGTGAAGACAATCTTGTTTTCCTTGAATTTCCATACCGCAATAAGTCGGTCCAGCACGACAGGATCGGTAATGATTTTAGCCTGCAGTACTTCAAGATCTGTTTTCGACATAATCAAACGTTTTTCAAAGGTACTACAAAAGTAAAATTATTCCCTGAAGCTGAATGGGAGAAATGAGACAATAAGGGGAAGTTTCAAAACTTCGTTTTTTGTTATCCCGGGAGAGAATTTAACCCAGGTACCATGAAGTAACAAATTCATGATACTTCGGTTTAACAAATCAGCCGGTTTACGCTATAGGTAAACGACTGAACTATAATCATTTAGAAATTTTGTGCTTTCAGGGGATGGTATTGGTAGCCGTATCGGGGAAGACAAGAGCCGGCTTGAAATTTCGTGCTTCATCCGGTTCCATCAGGGCGTAGGCCATAATGGTAACAACATCTCCCGGGATAGCTTTCCTGGCAGCCGGACCGTTGAGGGCAATGGTTCCGGAACCTCTTTTTCCACGGATGACGTAAGTTTCCAGCCTTTCTCCGTTATGGAGGTTTACTACCTGCACTTTTTCTCCTTCAAAAAGGTTGGCCGCCTCCATGAGAAGTTCATCGATGGTGATGCTTCCAATGTAGTTGAGGTTGGCTTCAGTTACCGTTACCCTGTGAATTTTTGATTTGAGAATTTCGATGAGCATAACGGGTACAAAGTTAAGGCAAAAATCTGATATTATCGATCAATCTGATTTCGCCTGCCCATACAGCTATACATCCAACTGCGGCTTTTGAAGGAATCCAGTTATCAATTTGTTCAAGCGTGTCGGGGTCGACAATTTCAAAATATTCTGTTTTGAGATAGGGATCCTTGTTGATGGTTTCAATGACCCATTTTTCGAGATCGCGGGGAGAAAAGGAGCGGCCCTTTTCTGCCGCCAGAAAAAGCGTTTGTGCAATAAGCGGGGCATGCTGCCGGTGTGCAGGACTAAGGCGGAGATTTCTGGAGCTCATGGCGAGTCCGTCGGGTTCCCTGACAATGGGGCAGGGTATGATTTCAACCGGAAGATGCAAGTCAGAGACCATTTTCCTGATGATGGCGAGTTGCTGAAAATCTTTTTCTCCAAAATAGGCGCGGTGGGGGGTAACAATTTCAAATAGCCGGTAAACAACGGTAACAACACCACGAAAATGACCCGGCCTGAATTTTCCTTCCATTTTTTCTTCCAGGGGACCAATCGTATAGGAGAAGTGGTATGAGGGAGGGTATATTTCTTCGACAGGGGGCATGAACACAAAATCGCAACCTGCACCGGAGAGCAGGGCGAGGTCTTTCTCAGGAGTACGGGGATAGTTTCGCAGATCATCGGGGTCGTTAAACTGGGTTGGGTTGACAAAAATGCTGACCACGGTAATATCGTTAGCTTTCCTTGCATTTTCAAGGAGGGAAAGATGGCCGGCGTGCAATGCTCCCATTGTGGGCACAAATCCGACCGTATTTCCTGCTTTTTTCTTTTCTTCTATAACCTGATGAAGCTCGGATGCCGTGTTTATTAATTTCATCATAATAAAATTAATTTTCAATGGTATGATGGAACCCACATGTTCGGAATTTTATTACCGCTGTGTTTGTGTTTGTAAAACATGTGGGTTTCATAAGAGTTGGTAATGCAAGAATAAGGAGCGGTAAAGATAGGTTAATGCCGGGAAAAATAGGTAAAGGGTTTTTATTTATTGTAATTGGTAACACTGTCAGCATATTGAATATATGTTTCTTAACAGAATGTTGATAATTTTTTGTACCTTTGCCTGATTAAAAACTCCCAATTACATGGAAAGCATCAGGGTCTTATTTGTATCACAGGAAATCACACCCTATCTGCCTGAAACCGAAATGTCACTGATTGCCCGTACCTTACCTCAGAAAGTTCAGGAACGGGGAATGGAAATCCGGACCTTCATGCCGAGGTATGGTTTGATTAACGAAAGGCGCAATCAGTTGCATGAAGTAATCCGGTTGTCGGGCATGAATCTGATTATCAACGATACAGATCATCCGCTGATCATTAAGGTTGCCTCGATTCAGTCGGCAAGGATGCAGGTGTATTTTATTGATAACGAGGATTATTTTCAGCGCAAATTTGTTTTCACGGATGAAAAAGGGGAAGAATTTGCAGATAATGATGAACGGGCGATATTTTTCGCGCGGGGTGTGATTGAAACTGTCCGAAAACTGCGCTGGGCCCCTGATATTGTTCACTGTCATGGCTGGTTTACAAGCTTCATTCCTTTGTACTTAAAGAAAGTTTACTTTGATGATCCGCTTTTTGTACAATCCCGGGTTGTATATTCATTTTATAATGATGCCTTTGAAAAGCCATTAAGCAGGAACCTGAAGCAGAAACTTGTGATGGAAGGGGTACATGCACGGGACATTGAGATGCTCGATAATCCCAGCTATCAGAATGTGATGCAGATGGTAGCGAAAATGTCTGACGGCCTTGTACTTGGAAGCAGGGAAGTTGATTCCGGAGTGCTGGAAATGGTATCCCGGTTAAAGAAACCATTGCTTCGCCATTTTGAAGATGGAGAAGAATATGTAGATTTGTACACTGCTTTTTATGATAAAATTTTAGCGGCGAATAAAGTTGTACATACATAAAGATTGCGAGGATTGTGCAGAAAAGAGTACCGTTTTTTCTCAGTTTGATTGCCGGAGCGTGCATCATAGCGATATCATCCTGTAATGAAGAACCAACCCTGTTTGGGCTGGATCTGCTCCCTACCCGTGACAAGGAATCGGTTTTTTACAACGAAGCCGGAACGCTTGCCGGTAATATGTTCAGCATAGATTCAATTGCCGGCTACAGGGCGGTAAAGCCTTTTCTGGGTTGCATGAATGATCGTGTATTTGGGGTTACCGAAGGTTCGGTTGCCGTGCAATTTCTTTATACGGTATCCAACAAGCAATTTGGTCCTTCTCCGGTTGCTGACTCACTCTTACTGTTTATAAAAGTAGATACGGTGTACGGGGATACCGTAACACCCCAGATATTCAGGATTTACCCTCTTACTGAAAGGCTTTATGCCGATTCGGTGTATTTTTCCAATAAAACCATGGAAGGGCTTTATGACCCGAATGAAATTGGTTCGGTTAGCTTTGTTCCCACTGATACGCTGATTAAAATCAGGATTGATAATGCCCTTGGTCAGTTGCTTCTTTCTGCCGATTCAGCTACCAAATCCAATCCGAATACTTTTCTTGACTATTTCAAGGGATTCTACATCAAACCTGACAGAGTAACCACACCCGGTAAAGGATCTCTGGCAAGTGCCAACCTGTTTGCAACGCAGACCTATTTAAAGCTGTATTATCATAATGATACGACCGATTCCCTTATTGCCGATTATGATGTCAATTCAACTTTTTCGGCGCGGTTGGGTTTGCTGAAGCATGATTATACCGCTACAGGGATTGCCGGGATCAATGATACCTTGCGGAACGATTCGGTATTGTATATTCAGTCTTTGTCGGGCCTGGGTGTTCATCTTTCCTTTCCGGGTCTGGAAAGCTGGAAGGATTCGCTGCCAATAGCCATTCATAAGGCGGAGCTTTTACTGTATCCGGATCCTGTTCAGAATGAAAGTTTTTTCACACGGCCTTCACGGTTGGATGCTTACATCAAAACTTCCAGCGGGAATTTTGGTACGATTGCTGATGCATCCCTCTCTACCAGTACCGGAGGGACCACATATGATTTTCTCGGAGGTAGTTATAATGAGACTTTGAAGGCTTACCGTTTCACACTTACCTATCATTTCCAGAGGTATTTGCAGGGGAAATCGGAGCGATCCGATATTTATGTTTTCCCATCCAACCAGGGTTCAGAAGTTACCGGCCTTGTTTTGAGGAACGGGACAAATATCCGTTTCAGGCTGAAAATAACCTATTCAAAATACTGAAATGTGCGGCATAGTTGCCTACATTGGCAAGCGTGAAGCTTTTCCGGTGGTTGTCAATGGGCTGAAGCGTCTTGAATACCGTGGGTACGATTCGGCGGGCATTACCGTAGTAGGGGATGTGCCGGTTACGGTAAAATGCAGGGGCAAAGTTGCTGAGCTCGAGCAGAAGGCTTTGCCGATGCATCTTTCGGGTACAGCGGCGATCGGGCATACCCGCTGGGCAACCCATGGAGAACCAAACGACATAAATGCCCATCCTCATACTTCTCATCATGGCCGTTTTACCATCGTTCATAACGGAATTATTGAAAACTATTCGGTGCTGCGCAAGCGGTTGGCAGAAGAGGGGTATTCCTTTGCCAGCGAGACGGATACGGAAGTGCTGGCCAATCTGATTGAATATGTTTATCTGCAGGACAAGATGCCTGCTGAGATGGCTGTTAGAATTGCCCTGAGCAAGGTAGAAGGGGCATATGGCATTGTTGTCATTTGCCGGGATGAACCTGACAAGCTGATTGCCGCACGCAAAAGCAGTCCGCTTGTGGTTGGCATCGGAGAGGGTGAATATTTTATCGCTTCGGATGCAACTCCGATTGTTGAGTACACAAAAAGCGTTATCTATCTGAATGATGAGGATGTAGCCATCGTAAGCCGCACAGAGCTTCTTTTGAAGAAAATCAACAACCTTCGTGTTGTTCCGCAGGTTCAGACAGTGGATCTCAACATTGGGGAAATTGATAAAGGAGGCTATGAACATTTCATGCTCAAGGAAATCTTTGAACAGTCGCGCAGTATCAAAGATACCTTTCGGGGCCGCATCGCTTCAGACGGGTCGGGAATTCATCTGGGCGGTCTTTTTCAGGTTCTTGACCGTATTATTGAATCGCGAAGAATTATTCTTGTCGGATGCGGCACCTCATGGCATGCTGCCCTGGTAGGAGAATATCTCCTTGAGGAATTTGCGCGGATACCGGTTGAGGTGGAATATGCTTCTGAATTCAGATACCGAAATCCATTGCTGTTCAGGGATGATGTGGTTATAGCCATCAGCCAGAGTGGTGAGACGGCCGATACCCTGGCTGCGATACGTCTGGCCCGACGGTCGGAAGCGCTTGTTCTGGGTATCTGCAATGTGGTTGGTTCAAGCATTGCCCGGGAAACGCAGGCAGGTGTATACACCCATGCCGGGCCGGAAATTGGTGTGGCTTCAACAAAAGCTTTCACGGCTCAGGTTACCGTGCTTGCCATGATGGCTTTTCTGATAGGTTACCGGAGGGGAATCCTTGATAATGAAACGTACAGAACGCTGATCCGTGAGCTTTCGGAGGTACCTGAGAAAATTGAAAAAATTCTCCGGAATAATGCCTTAATTAAATCACTGGCTGAACGTTTTGCCGCATCGCCCAATTGTCTTTACCTGGGCAGAGGATACCTGTTCCCGGTAGCGCTGGAAGGGGCTCTCAAGCTGAAGGAAATTTCCTACATTCATGCCGAAGGGTATCCTGCGGCTGAGATGAAACATGGCCCCATTGCCCTGATTGACAAAAACATGCCTGTGGTGTTTCTGGCTACCAGAGATAAATCGTACGATAAGATTGTTTCAAATATTCAGGAAGTTAAGGCCCGCAAGGGTATAGTAATTGCTGTTGTAACCGAAGGGGATTCGGTGATCAGGGGGCTTGCCGACCATGTGATTGAAATTCCTGAAGCTCATGAGGCGGTATCAGCCCTTCTGGCAGTAATTCCCCTGCAGTTGTTTGCTTACCATATTGCTGTCATCAGGGGCTGTAATGTTGATCAGCCGCGCAACCTGGCAAAATCTGTTACTGTAGAGTAATCAGGGTGCGGATTATCGTTTCAGGTATTGTTTTTCGTAATACGTTTCGTATTCTCCGGTAATAACATGGCGTATCCATTCCTGATTGGAAAGGTACCAGTCGACGGTCTTTTCGAGGCCTTCCTTAAAACCGGTCAGTGGTTTCCATCCAAGTTCGCTGCGGACTTTGGATGCATCAATGGCATACCGCAAATCGTGCCCGGCCCGGTCTTTAACAAAAGTGATAAGTTTTTCTGAGGTTCCCGGCGTACGGTTTAGCTTCCGGTCAAGAATACGGCATAATTCACGTACGAGGTCAATATTTTTCCATTCGTTGTTACCCCCAATAGCATATGTTTCACCTGGTTTCCCCTTATGAAAAATCAGGTCAATGGCCTCGGCGTGGTCTTCAACGTAAAGCCAATCGCGGATATTTTCTCCTTTTCCGTATACAGGAATCGGCTTACTGTTGATGATATTGATAATGACAAGTGGGATGAGTTTTTCAGGGAACTGATAAGGGCCATAATTGTTGGAGCAGTTGGAAATGATAACCGGAAGGCCATAGGTATGATGATAGGCCCTGACAAGATGGTCGGCACTTGCCTTGGAAGCAGAATAGGGACTTCTGGGGTCGTAAGCGGTTTTTTCATTGAAATAGCCTGAAGCACCGAGGGAACCAAAAACTTCATCCGTAGAAATCTGATAAAACAACTTGCCGGCAAAATCGTTTTTCCATTGCCCAAGTGCAGCATTGAGAAGATTGACGGTTCCGACGATGTTGGTCATTACAAACCGGAGTGGTTCTGCAATTGAACGGTCAACATGTGATTCGGCCGCAAGATGGATTATACCGTCGAACACAAATTCACTGAATAGACTGCTGATAAAACCGGCATCAGCAATATCCCCCTGCCGGAAAACGTAGTTGGAAGTATTTTCGATGTCTTTGAGGTTTTCGAGGTTTCCTGCGTAGGTAAGTTTATCGAGGTTTACAATCTGATAATCAGGATACTGGTTTACCAACCGGCGCACCACATGTGAACCGATGAATCCGGCTCCTCCGGTGATAAGAATGGTTTTTGAATAGGCGCTTTTCATAGCGGATTTATTGTTTTGCGTTTCGGGTTCCGTAAATCGGGCTTGCCTTGCATATTCAGTTCGTTTGTTGGTTTGAACTTTTTTCAGCTTGTTTTGAGCAGTGTGGCTTAGGGATTCGGATTCTCACACAGATTTTTCCGGTAATACTGTTCCCATTTCCAGGCTGAGGCGAGGGTTTCTTCCAGGGTTTTTTCAGCTTTCCAGCCGAGTTCATGGTTAGCAAGGGAGGTATCGGCCCAGACCTTTTCGATATCTCCGGGGCGACGACCAGTTATCCGGTAGTTGATTTTAACGCCGGTAACTTTTTCGAAGGTTTTTATAATTTCCAGTACGGAATATCCTCTTCCTGTGCCAAGGTTAAATACTTCATAAGGCGCCTTCTGCCGGAGGTTGAGAAGGCGTTGTATAGCTACCACATGTGCCTTTGACAGGTCGACCACATTAATATAGTCGCGAATGGCTGTACCGTCGGGTGTGGAATAGTCATTGCCGAATACCAGCAGTTCTTTACGGATGCCGGCAGCAGTTTGTGTGATAAAAGGTACCAGGTTGTTGGGTACACCCAGGGGAAGTTCTCCGATGAGGCCGGAGGGATGTGCTCCAATCGGGTTGAAGTAGCGCAGGGAAATGGCCCGGAGGGGAGCATTTGAGCTGATGGTGTCCCTGATGATTTCTTCGGAAATCTGCTTGGTATTCCCATAAGGGGACAAAGCCGGTTTAACCGGGCTGTTTTCCGTAACCGGCAGCTGGTCGGGCTGGCCGTAAACTGTACAGGAGGAAGAGAATACCAGATGCCTGATTCCGGAAGCAATCATACCTTCGAGAAGGTTGATCAGGGAGAGGAGGTTGTTCCGATAGTAAAGCAAAGGTTTTTCAACCGATTCGCCGACGGCTTTGGAGGCGGCAAAATGAATGACGGCTTCAATGGAAATATAGCGCGCAAAAAACTGATCAAGAGAAATTTTGTCGCATAAATCCAGTTTCTCAAACAGGGGTCTTTTGCCGGTTATTTTCTCTATTCGGTCAAGAACTTCGATGGACGAATTGGAGAGGTTGTCGATGATGACAACATCAAACCCGCTCTCCATCAGTTCCACTACGGTGTGGGATCCGATATATCCTGTTCCGCCGGTTACAAGTATCAGTGAGTTCATATCACAGGCTCCAGTAGGTTAACTGATGGATTTTTCCTCTGTAAACGCCTTTGACATCGGCAAAGATACCGCGGGGGGATGAAAGATCCACAAAGAACTGTTCGGGAAAGGAAAGATATTCTTTATGGGCTACGGCCAGGACGACTGCATCATAAGGTCCTGATGGGTTTTCAACCAGGTGGTAGCCGTATTCTTCAAAAACTTCTTCGGAGGAAGCGTGGGGGTCGATAACATCGACGTTTACGGCATAGGATTCCAGTTCGCGGACCAGGTCAGCCACTTTCGAGTTTCGGATATCGCTCACATTTTCCTTAAAGGTGGTTCCCATGACAAGCGCCCTGGCTCCTTTGAGGTTTTTATCGGCTGCAATGATTTTTTTTACCACCTGCTTGGCTATATATCCCCCCATGGAGTCGTTGATGTACCGGCCGGCAGTGATAATCTGAGCGTGGTATCCGAGTTTCCGTGCTTTATAAACGAGGTAATAGGGATCGACGCCTATACAATGGCCTCCCACCAGCCCGGGGTAGAACCTGAGAAAGTTCCATTTGGTGGCGGCCGCTTCAATTACTTCGTAGGTATTTATACCCATACGGTTGAAGATGATGGACAATTCATTCATAAAGGCGATATTGATATCGCGCTGGGAGTTTTCAATGATTTTGGCGGCTTCGGCTACCTTAATGGAGCTTGCCCTGTATATGCCGGCAGTGATGATGGATTCATACACGCGTGCAACAACTTCTGCTGATTCCTCATCGCAACCTGAGGTAATTTTTTTGATGCGTGTGAGGGTATGTTCTTTATCGCCCGGATTGATCCGTTCGGGTGAATAGCCTACTTTGAAGTCGGTTTTGTATTTCAGTCCGGATATTTTTTCAAGAACCGGTACACAGTCTTCTTCAGTACATCCGGGGTAAACCGTTGATTCGTAAACCACGTAATCGCCTTTTTTCAGTACTTTGGCTACAGTTTCCGAAGCGCTGATAACGGGTTTCAGATCGGGCAGGTTATAGTCATCAATCGGGGTTGGGACGGCAATTATGTAAAATCTGGCTTTTCTGAGATCGTCGAGCGAAGAAGTAAAAGTAATGTCGCATCCATCAAATGCTTCCGGGGGGAGCTCATTGCTGGGGTCGATTCCGCGTTTCATAAGTTCCACGCGGTCTTCCTTAATATCAAACCCGATAACTTTCATTTTCCGGGCGAATTCAAGGGCGATGGGAAGGCCGACATATCCGAGCCCGACAACAGCCAGTTGCTCTTTTTTTTCGATGAGTTCGTTCAGCATAGTAATAGTATTCAGACTTATAGTTTCAAAAACGGATGGTATTCTCCCGCAGGTGCCTGTGGTTTCTGATGCCGGATGGTGTAGGCAATTTCAACCGAGGGTCTAACATCTTCCAGGCCGAAGCCATTTCCTTTCAGAATTTCCTCATAACTCCGGGTATGAAGATCAGTAAATCCTTCGCTGAATTCAATTTCTTCCCCATTGATTTTAATGGAGCGGAATGTACGTTGGCCCCGGTTCGCGACTTCCGTTGGAAGATCCCCGGCGTCGATGCTCAGGTACCATCGCACATAGGCATTTTGCAGCTCAAGAATCCCTGCTGCCTTATCGGGTTGTGAAAGGTGCACTGTATTTCCCGTAACTTTACCGAAAATCCAGCTGAGCATGTCAAAGAAATGGATGCCGATGTTGGTGGCCACGCCGCCTGATTTCTGGACATCTCCTTTCCAGGAAAAGGCATACCAGCGTCCGCGGCTTGTTATATAGGTAAGATCAACGTCGTACAGTTTTTTGGAAGGATTGGACCGGATTTTTTCCTTCAAGGCTATGATAGCAGGGTGAAGCCGGAGCTGAAGGATATTGAAAACGCGGTGGCCGCTTTCTTCTTCCATTGCTTTAAGCCCGTCGACGTTCCAGGGGTTGAGCACAAGAGGTTTTTCGCAAATAGCATCGGCTTTGTTCCGGAGAGCAAAGCGGACGTGGGAGTCGTGCAGATAATTGGGTGAGCAGATGCTGACATAATGAATGGGTGATCCATGCCTCCGCAGCTTATCGATATGCCGGTCAAAACGTTCGAATTCCACAAAGAAATCCGTTTCCGGAAAAAAGCTGTCGAGGATTCCGACATTATCACTTTTGTCAAGAGCTGCCAGAAGGATATTCCCGGTTTCCTTGATTGCTTTCAGGTGCCGGGGAGCCACATATCCGGCTACTCCTATCAGGGCGAAGTTGTAGGGTTTGGTTTCCAAGTCAGTTTTTTTTAAGAAACGGTGAAATTACAAAATTTATTCGGAAGAGATTTTTCGCACCCTATCCTGCTCGAGCTTGTACTTCTGTCCGCTTTCAGGGCACACTGCGACACCGTTTTCATCGAAATGAAGCCGGTGGCCGTATTCACTTACCCAGCCGACTTGCCGGGCAGGATTGCCAACAACAAGGGCATAAGGCTTTACATCTTTTGTTACTACGGCACCTGCTCCTACCATGGAATACTCTCCGATGGTATGGCCGCAGATGATGGTTGCATTGGCTCCGATGGAAGCTCCTTTTTTCACCAGGGTGGCAACATATTGGTTGCGCCGAACGATAGCACTCCGCGGGTTCAGAATGTTGGTAAAAACCATGGATGGCCCCAGAAACACATCATCTTCGCAAATAACTCCGGTGTAAATGGACACATTGTTCTGTACCTTAACATTCCGGCCCAGCCTCACGCCAGGGGAAACAACAACGTTTTGTCCCAGGTTGCAGTTTTCACCGATTTCACACCCTGTCATAATGTGGGTAAAATGCCATATTTTCGTGCCTTTTCCGATGGTACAGCCTTCGTCAATCACGGCCGTCGGGTGGGCAAAATATTCTTTTTCCATAATGAACAGCTCAAAATTGGTTGCAAGAAACGAAGGTAATGAGAATCAACAGAAAATCAAACGCGCAACAGTGGGTCCGGCTACTGAAAAAACTCCCGGATGGCTGAAGAGATGTACTGTAATTGTTCCTCATCGAGTTCGGTGTGCATGGGAAGGGAGAGAACAACGGAGCAGAGCTTTTCTGTTACCGGAAACCCGCCCTGCCGGTATCCAAGCCAGGAATAAGCTTTCTGAAGATGGAGGGGTACCGGGTAATAAATCATGGATGGAATTCCTTTTTTTTCGAGGTATTCTTTCAGTTTATCGCGTTTATTGTCTGAAACCTTCAGTGTATACTGATGAAAAATGTGATCTGACCAGGGGGCTCTTGCTGGTACCGATAGGGCTGGCAGATCGTTCAGGGAAGCATCGTAGAATGCTGCTGCATTTTGCCTGGCTGTGTTGTAGGCCTTAAGGTATCTGAGTTTTACCTTCAGAATGGCAGCCTGCAGGGTATCGAGACGTGAGTTTACCCCTATACGGTCGTGATAATACCTGACCTTCATTCCATGGTTGGCGATGGATCGGAGCTTTTCGGCCAGGGCATCATCGTTTGTCATGATGGCCCCTCCGTCGCCATAACAGCCCAGGTTTTTGCTGGGAAAGAAGGAGGTACATCCGATGTCGCCCATGGTACCTGCTTTGGCTTTCCGTCCGTCGGGAAAAGTATATTCAGCACCGGTAGCCTGAGCAACGTCTTCAATTACAAACAGATTGTGCTTACGCGCAACAGACAAAACAGAATGCATATCACAGCATTGCCCGAACAGATGCACAGGAATTACGGCCCTGGTGCGGGGGGTAATGGCAGCTTCGAAGGCTTCGGGTCTCATGAGAAAAGTATCCGGGTCAACGTCCACGAAAACGGGTTTGAGCCCCAGCAGGGCAACTACTTCTACGGTGGCAACAAAGGTAAAGTCGGGAGTAATCACCTCATCTCCCGGCTTCAGGTCAAGGGACATCAGTGCAATCTGAAGCGCATCGGTTCCGTTTCCGCAGGGAATGACGTGGCGCACTCCCAGAAAGGACTGAAGCGCCTCCTGAAATTCCCGCACGGCAGGGCCGTTAATAAATGCCGTACTCTCGATAACCCGTTGCATTTCTCCGTCAATCTCGGGCTTTATCTTTACATATTGCCCGTAGAGATCAACCATATGGATCTTTTTCATTGTTGTTGTGTTGGGAGTGAAACCAAAAAACTTTTGAATTTTAACGGATATTTTGGTAATTATTTGTGTTAATATTTAAAATCAAATTATTAATAAAATGGTTATCAGTTAAATAGTGATTTTGAATTACCTTTTTAGTGCCCAATTTACTATTATTATGCACCTAATAAATGAATTAATTAAGATATTACCACTTTATATTATTAATTAGGGATACAATGATTAAGCTCATGGATGCAAGGGCTGAAGCAATACTGATAGTTTGAGCCGGTGAGGTCTTTTCTTTCTGGACTTTCTTTGGTATCACAATCTCAGAACCAGGTATTATGGGTGGGTAATCATTGAAGATAAGAAAGTTTTTGGTTTTTTCGACCTTGCCATTGGGATAAATGACAAAAGCTTTGCTTTTACGGGCATCATCAGTTATACCTCCTGCATTAGAAATGTAATCGTTGAAGGAATAGGTGGTTCTGTACTTGACTGTTGTTGGATAAAGCAAAGCCCCTGTAAGTTTAACAGTCTCAAGTTTCTTGGGTACCTCCAGTATGTCTCCTTCCTGCATTAGCAAGTCAAAGTCAGAACCTGGATTATTGATAATTTTATCCAGTTCAATACCAATGGTTGTTTCTTTTTGAGTAAAGCTGAAGATATCTACTGTATCCTTTGTTGATTGTAGCAAATTCTTAATGAGCTGCATTTTCTGTTTGTTGTCTTCTTGGATTTTTCGTATTAGTCTGGCTCCTTCGGGATAGGCAAAAGGTGTGAGGCCACCTGCACGTTTAACAACTTCTGATACCCTCTCTCCTTTTGATGAAAGCGCATAGCTCCCGGGAAATGTAAATTCCCCCAATAAGGTGACAATTTTCTGCTTTTCATATGCAGGAGAGCGTCTAATAAAAACATGATCGAAAGGTTGTAATACAAATGATGAGGCTTCAGAGGACAATTGCAGTCCGGCTGATATCGGAAAACGGTAAATATTGGCAATTTTCTCAGAACTTTCCAGGGCATTTGGATCATTTATACGGCGGGCCAACTCGAGAATTGACTGGGAAGCAGATTCAAGAATGCCTCCTGCTTGAAGAATAAGGTCTTCAACAGTCATATTCTGTGCAAAGGGATAAATGCCCGGCCTTTTTATATCTCCTTCAATTTGCACAGTATATTCTTCAGTAATATCAAAATGGGAGGGGACGAGAACAAAATCATCTTTTTGTAAAGGAATATCTCTCGAATTTTGCAAAAACAGTTCTTTCAGATCAACGGGGATTACTTCAATAGTAAAGTCTTCACGTGTACGGTAAATAGCCGCCCGGTTCAAAAAGGCATCTCCCCGAAGTCCTTCAGC
This sequence comes from Bacteroidales bacterium, assembly GCA_012517825.1. Classification (NCBI taxonomy): domain Bacteria; kingdom Pseudomonadati; phylum Bacteroidota; class Bacteroidia; order Bacteroidales; species Bacteroidales bacterium. Next base: position 54,241 of record JAAYUG010000089.1, read on the forward strand.
TTTGGCTATAAGTTGTCTGAGAGTGAGGCTGTCGTCTATTGCATAAAAACCTTCCCGAAAAACAGCGCCTCGAATTTCAACTTTATTGGCAAAACGGTCAAGTACCGAATCTATCATTACCTGGTCACCGTTAGCAAGGGAAAAGCTATCTGCGGCTGTTATTGTAACATCGTGAATTTCCTTTTCGCGACCGTTCATCCTTACCACTTTTACCTTTTCTCTGTATGATTTTCCTGTAAAACCACCAGTGTATGAAATCAGGTTTTTTAAGACTTCTTTCTCTTTAAGGTCATAAATACCAGGTCGCTTAACTTCCCCTGTAACTTCAACACGTCTGGAATAGGGTTCAACAAAAATAACATCTTGGTCTTCCAGACGAAGGTTTTCCGGCAGTTTTCCTTCCAGAAGGAACCTGTAAAAATCAATTTCTGCGACGATATTGTTGTCGCGAATAAGCTTAACATTTCGCAAGGTTCCGTTCAGCGAAGGCCCACCTGCAGCATATAAAGCATTGAGAACAGTGGCAACCGAAGGGAGTGTATAGGTGCCGGGTACTTTTACTTCGCCCACCAGATTGACCTTAATACTTCGTATTTGTCCCAGAGACAAACTCATAAAGGTATTGGGCGAAGGTTTCTTTAATCCACTGTAAATAATTGCTAAACGGCGTTTAAGCTGGTTAGTAGCTTCTTCTACAGTAAGACCGGCAATAGAAACGGGTCCAATATTATTAATCAGTATCAATCCTTCCGGAGAAATTATCTGGCGGTATGTATGTTCTGATGCTCCCCACACATCAATAATCACTTCGTCTCCCGGCCCAAGAATATAATTTTTAGGTGTGGGAAGGTTAAGGGAAGGTTCAAATGTAATTTTCTCATTGTTGAAAAGAGAAAATCCAAACAATTTTTCTTCTGAGGAAAGTTCTTTCTTTTTTTCAGCAAGAAAAGAACTGCGGAAAATTTGTTCAGCTATTAATTCTTCATAGGTTTTTTCTTGAGTTTTCTGAGCTTGTTTCCCCTGAATTAATGCTTGTTTACTGTCAGCCTCCGTTTTTTTGCCAAAATTGAGAGATCTTGTACGGCTGATAAAACGGTTGTCTTCATTTCCCAATACCTGGGTATATTGAAGTGAATCAATTTTGTTTCGTAGTTTGATTACTTCCGATTGAGACATTCCCCTTGCCGTGGCTGCAGCTTCGAGCTGTTCAATTGTTAATCCTGCGGCCTGGGCTTGCTGAATATAGTTTTTGATCTGTTGATCTGAAAGATCTTCGACTCTGATATTGCTCAGATCAACCTCCGTCATTGTTCTTGTCTGGCTCAATGCCGCAGGTATAGTTAGTACTATCAGAAGCATAACAATCAAGCACTTATGCCGATTAAACATCATAGAAAGCAATTTGAACATAATTCTTCCTTTGGTAATAGTATTGACAAAAATAAACTTTTTAATTGATAGTGTTTAACACAAAAGACTAATTAAAAAAAGTTGTCATCTTTACTGTTTCGTGTCGAACTTATGCAGCAAACATCTCAAAGCAGATGCCAATATAGGTAGATTAATTACCTGAAATATTACTTTTCTTTATCATTGTTTTCTCTTTCATCTGATTATCTATAAGACAATATTTGGAATTATTGCTAACATATTCAGGAATTAGTTCTTTCATCTTTCTTACAATTTCTTCGGCATTGCGTTGATTCAAAAAAAACTGGAATTCCTGTATCTGTTCATGAAGAGTATGGAAATTGATTTCTCTGGTCCTGGCAATCATTATTTTTGGATGATACGTCGGGATGTTGTTTTCTTTATCATGTATTAATTCTTCGTATAATTTTTCACCGGGTCTGAGGCCTGTAAAAACAATTTTAATGTCCTCGTTGGGAATAAACCCGGAAAGTTTAATCATTTTTGTAGCAAGATCAAGGATCTTAATACGTTCACCCATGTCGAACACGAATATTTCACCTCCTTTACCAGCCATACTGGCTTCGAGTACCAGCTGGCAGGCTTCGGGGATTGTCATAAAAAATCGGGTAACTTCGGGGTGGGTAATAGTGACCGGACCGCCATTTTCAATTTGACGTTTGAAAAGTAGTACTGCCGAACCATTTGATCCAATGACATTACCAAAACGGGTAGTAATGAATTTTGTAGAGGTAAATTTCTGGGAAGCCTGTACGTACATTTCAGCAAGACGTTTTGTGGCTCCCATGACGTTGGTTGGGTTGACAGCTTTATCAGTTGAAATCATGATAAACTTTGTGACCTGGTATTTCAAAGAACATTGTACTAGGTTAACCGTACCCAAAACATTCGTTTTAAATGCTTCACATGGATTTTCTTCCATTAGGGGTACATGCTTGTAAGCTGCGGCATGATAAACTATTTCAGGTTTATATTGGGCAAAAATTTTTTCCATGTGGTTTTTATCGCAAATGTCTCCAATAATTAATGAATACCTGACTTGCGGAAAGAGTTTTTTCAAATCCATTTCCAACTCGTACATTGGAGATTCTGCCTGATCGACAAGGATTAATATTTTAGGGTTGAAGCTGGCAATTTGTTTAACTATTTCACTTCCAATAGAACCGGCAGCTCCTGTAATCAGGATGCTTCTGTCAATAAGAAAGCGCGAAATTTCCTGTAGATTTAATTTGATGGGTTCCCGCTCCAAAAGATCTTCCATCCGGAGTTCTTTCAGTTGAAAAATACTGAGAGATAATCCTTTGGTTGATCTCAAATTGGGAACTGTCATGACGCGAATATGTTCCTGCAAACAGTAATCGATTAATTGCAATTTTTGATCCGGATTAAGATAACCTTTTTGCAAAACAACCGCTTCAACAGACTCTTTTTCTATTATTTCGGAAAACTTTTCAATGGTATAGGTCGGTATTCCTTTCAGATAAAAGCCGTTTTTATTTCTATCTTTATCAAAGATAGCAATGATTTTATGTTTTCTGTTTCTGTCGAGTTCCAAAAGCTGCATCATGAGCAAAGCATTTTCCCAGGATCCAATTAGAACAGTTTGCATTACTCCTCTTTCCCATTGACTGAGTTGCTCATACGAATATTTAACGGCAATCCTCAGCAACATCATACCGAGTGTGGAAAGAATAAAGTCAATGAGAAGAACTGAAAGAGGAATAATTGCTTCCTTATGCATTGAAATAAATAGAGTGTTGATAACCAACAAAATAATAAGAGCTATTATGCCGAAGGTCAATATCCGTATCAAATCAGTTAATCCCGAATAACGCACAGAGCCGGCAAAAAGTTTTAAGCCGAAGAATAAGGAACACTTCAGTATTATTATCAGAGGGAAGACCACTTTCCAGGTTTTAATATAATGTTGGGGAATCTGAAAGTTGAATCGGAGGAGGTAAGCAATCAAGATAGCTACAAACACAATTATCGTATCAACAATAAAGACAAGCCATCGTGGATTCGGTTTGTTCCTGAGGAATAATTTTGTAAATCCATTATATCTTGAATTCTCAAAGAGATTGTTCATATCGGACCCCTTTTCTTTTATTAAAAATTCAATAGGTACTGGCTTTGAAATAAGTTTCTGATAGCATAATTAATGTCAAACAAAATGAACATAACATAGAATTGCTAATAGGATTAACTTTTCTACCCAAAGGTTGCGTACGAATGAACGCAATTTACCCCCATCGCTTATTATATTTCATAGCTCTATGTTAATAATATTCTTAATCTCAAAAATAAAAAATTAACGGGTTGACGTTATTAAAAATGTTATACGAAGTTAAACATATTTTTGAAAGATGCAAAAAAGTGAAATAACTTTTGTTAAATAATGGTTCCATCTATTTCAATCTGAATGCTTTATAAGAGTGTAAAACATTTATAATTCCGATCGAATTTCTTCTGCAAGGTATTTATTATGCTTTTAAAAGCGAATAGGCAAATGTCGGAATTGACTACCTTAGAAGACAGGGAATTATCGGACTAATTTATGCTTGCCGCAAATACTGTAATACGCTAATAACAAAGGGGTTCATTCTGTTTTCCTCTGATGGGTTAGCAGAATTGCATCAATAAGTGCCGGGTGCGACAGTGTATCTGCAATTACTTCCAAGGTATAGTTACCAGGCGATGGGAAGGTATATTCCCCCAGAAACAACCAATTATCATTGGCTGTAGTTAATTAAGGACGAGAATGGTATCGAACTGGGGTCCCTTTATTCTAACAGGCATAGCAGGAGCGGGCATTCCCTCCTCTTTTAAATTCCTGTAGCCGGGGACAAAATTAAATCCTGCATATTTCCCGGGAACGATTATAATACATTGAAAAACGGCACGTTTTTTACTGTTTCCAGCCGGATATCCAACATAAAAATCGCTCATATACTGGCGCGTTTAGCGAGAAGTAGTATCCCATTGCCCGTAATAAAATACATTTTCAGAAAAGGTGTTATCTACTCTCACGTCAGGTGGCACATTATTGCGGTAAGGATTGGTATTTAGAATGTTTTTAAGTTTGTTCCCATCTACATCCTGCACACTGCAATGATTTTTAATGGCAAGGTGAGCGGCAACGGCTGCGCTTTGGCCAAGGACCATAAAAACGGGCTCCATTCGTATGGAAACATAGGCTGCGAGGCTGCAAGGCAAACCGGAACCAGCAGATTCACGCATTCATTTTTTTTCGGTGTAATTGACCGGTATGAAACAGGATAGGGAGGAAAGCCCCCGAACTGAACATCTCTTTCATTTTTCACCATTCCATTAACTACTATCCGCTGGCAGTTACTTGAATCCATGGTATAAGCTGCCAAATCAATACCGTCGTTAACAACAGAGTCTCCTAAACAATTATGTTTCAATGTCGTTTAGTTAAGGAAAAAATGTATCAGGCCTAAGGCTGACAGCAAACGTTCACTGGCGATAGGTTCGTTTTTATACGACCCGATTAATATGCTCACTCTTGATGCGCAATTAGCCCCTTATGCATCAAGCGAAAGAGATTTGCTCTATAAGCATCTTGAAAAAGTAAAAAAGGGGGATCTGTTGTTGCTGGACAGAGGATACGCTAGCATTGCCCTGATATTTTTGCTTAAGGCCAAAGGGATTAAGTTTTGCATGAGAATGAAAGAAAACTGGTGGCTTAATGTAAAAGAATTTTCAGAGAGTGGAAGGGCGCAACAAATTGTATCATTCCGGTTACCACAAAAAGACAGGGAACTGCTAAAAGATTATCCATGGATGTTTGAAAAGGAAATAAAATGCAGACTTGTAAGTATCGCACTACCTGGTGGAGAAAAAGAGATCCTTTGTACATCTTTAATGGACAGCCGGAAATTCCCGGTAGAAGATGTTGCCGAACTATACCACTTTCGGTGGAATGAAGAAGAAGGGTACAAACTTTTTAAAGCACGGATGGAGATAGAAAATTTTTCGGGAAAAACCGCCTTGGCCGTGAAGCAGGATTTTTTCGCTAAAGTCTTTATTATGAGCCTGTGCGCGGACCTTGCATTTCCAATTGAGGAAAAAGTAAAGAAAGAATATGAGCAGGAGAAAGCCCTTAAACACCAACAAAAAATAAACAGGACAAACGCTTTGTCCATGACAAGAGAGATATGCATAGGGCTTTTTCTCAAGAAATTGATAA
>JAAYUG010000090.1 GCA_012517825.1 Bacteroidales bacterium
CAAAAACATTTAAAGATACCATTGATAACGAGGATAACTCTTTAAAGAGTTATCTCCCGTTATCAACGGTAAATCATCTTAATAAAAAAAGAATAAAAATTATTAATAAAACGGTCAACGTTATTTAGGCATTGACTACCGAAAAATCTCAAATCTAAAATCACAACTCACAAATCCCCGCGAATTTCCTATTTCCAATTTCCTATTTCCTGTCCTTGATCACGCTATAAAAACCAGAATACGTTCATGGGAAATGGGAAATCGGAAATCGGAAATCCCTGGAACTTTTGAACATTGGAACTCTGGAACATTGGAACCCTGGAACATTGGAACCATGGAACTCTTGAATCCTGAAACCATAGGACTCTCCCTTCTTTGTCTTTAACCATGAAATGCACTACCTTTGCTTTTTTGCATTAATGAGGAGGTTTTTCATGCAGGATAAGTTGAAATGGCCGGTTGTGCTTGTGCTGGCATCGGCAGTATTTCTTTTTCTCAGTGCAGGTAGTGAGGAAAATGATCTCTGGTCAGCCCGTTTTCAGAAGCAATATGGTGTGTATGCCCTTCCTCTTCCTTCAACGCTCGATTTCGCCGGTGAAAAAGTGCCATTACAGGATTATGATATCAGAGAACGGCTCGACAGGGAATTGCTGGTTAATACCTATTTTCAGTCACAAACCCTGTTGTTCCTGAAGCGGGTCAATAAATACTTTCCTGTAATTGAACCCATTCTCAAGCGAAATGGTATTCCTGAGGATTTCAAATACCTGCCCCTGGTGGAAAGTGGTTTGACCCATATTGTTTCTCCGAAAGATGCGGTTGGTTTCTGGCAATTTATTGAAAGCACAGCCAGGCAATACGGTCTGGAGGTAAATGCCGAGGTTGACGAACGGTATCATATTGAAAAATCAACCGAAGCTGCCTGCCGGTTTCTGAACGATTCTTATCGCATGTACGGAAGCTGGACCATGGCCGCCGCTTCCTACAACATGGGGCGCAAAGCCCTGAACCTTCAGTTGCAGCGGCAACGGGTAAACAATTACTATGATCTTTTGCTCGGGGAGGAAACCTCACGGTACCTCTTCCGCATTCTTGCCCTCAAACTGATTCTTGCTGATCCGGAAGCGTATGGCTTTCACCTGCGGAAAGAAGATTTATATCCTCCTGTTGCCTACCGGTTTGTTCCGCTTGATTCATCGGTAACCGATTTTACTGCCTATGCACATCAGTTTGGTATCAATTATAAGATACTGAAACTGCATAATCCCTGGCTGAGAAACAACAAGCTTACAAATCAGTCCAGGAAGAAATACATCATCAAAATTCCTGTTGAAGGATACGGGGAGTATGAATATCCCTTCCGGCTCAATTTTGACAGTCTGCCTGTTAACGGGAACGATACGATTCAGTAATTATGAGCGGAACAAGAAAAACAGCCTCTGAAAAGACGGGCAGTGAAGCGGCTATCAGGGTACTTGGCGCGCGTGTGCACAACCTGAAGAATATTGACGTACTGATTCCCCGAAACAAGCTCACGGTGATTACAGGCCTGAGCGGAAGCGGCAAATCTTCCCTTGCCTTTGATACCTTATATGCTGAAGGGCAACGTAGGTTTATTGAGACCCTTTCATCGTACGCACGACAGTTTATAGGTACCCCGGAACGACCGGATGTGGACAGGATAACCGGTCTCAGTCCGGTGATCGCCATTGAGCAGAAATCAACCACACGTAATCCCCGTTCCACTGTCGGAACGATTACAGAAATCTATGATTTTCTTCGTCTTCTGTTTGCCCGGGCCGGCGAGGCATACTCCTATGTTACGGGCGAAAAGATGGTAAGGTACACCGACGAACAAATCATCGGATTGATTCTGCGCCAGTTTGCCGGTGAGAAGATTCTCCTGCTGGCGCCTGTGATCAGGGGTCGCAAAGGGCATTACCGCGAACTCTTCGAGCAAATCAGAAAGCGCGGCTTCCTTTATGTCAGAATAGACGGGCAGATTACCGAACTGAAATACGGGCTCAAGGTTGACCGGTACAAAACGCACAACATTGAAATTGTTGTCGACCGTTTGCTGGTAAAGGATGAAGAAAGAAAGCGCCTGCGCGATTCTTTGCAGACAGCCATGAAACATGGCAAAGGCATTGTGATGGTGCAACGGCACGAAAACAGTGAAGTTACCTATTTCAGCCGGCGTCTTATGTGTCCGGTCAGCGGAATATCATATGATGAACCGGCTCCCCATAGTTTCTCCTTCAATTCGCCGCGTGGTGCCTGCCCCAGATGCAATGGCCTGGGTACTGTTAACGAAGTTGACCTGCAAAAGATAATCCCTGATCCGCTGGTGAGCATCCGAAAGGGAGGAATCCAGCCTCTGGGACCTTACAAAAATTCGCTTATCTTCTGGCAACTGGAATCCATTGCCCATAAATACGGCTTTACGCTGAATACCCCCATTGCTGAAATTCCTGAGGAAGCCCTTCAGGTTATTCTTTACGGTTCAGAAGAATCGTTCAAACTTATCAACAGTCCTTTAGGCAGTACATCCAATTATTTCCTCAGTTTCGACGGAATTGTCAGCTACCTGGCATCCCATCAGGAAAATGGGGAAAATGGCAACGGCGAATACGATCAGTATTACCGGAAAGTAGTATGTCCCGAATGCAATGGCACGAGGCTGAAGAAAGAAGCCCTTTGGTTCAGAATTGCCGGGAAAAATATTGCCGAACTCTCGGCCATGGATATTGATGAGCTGTATCGGTGGCTTGAAGAAACAGAGCATACACTGCCTGCCCGCCAGAAAGCCATTGCCGGTGAAATATTTAAAGAGCTCCGCACCCGTCTTGGCTTTCTGCTCGATGTAGGGCTTTCGTATCTGAGCCTCAACCGGCCTGCTGCAAGCCTTTCGGGCGGAGAAAGCCAGCGGATTCGTCTGGCAACGCAGATCGGGTCACAGCTGGTAAATGTACTGTACATTCTGGATGAACCCAGCATTGGACTGCATCAGCGCGATAACCTGCGTCTGATTGAATCGTTAAAAAAACTGAGGGATCTTCCCAATTCCGTAATCGTGGTCGAGCACGACAGGGAAATGATGCTCTCGGCCGATTATCTTATCGATATGGGGCCGGGAGCCGGCCGGCACGGCGGGGAAATTGTCGCCGCCGGAACACCGGCTGAGATCCTTGCATCAGATACCATAACAGGTAAGTATCTTTCGGGCGAAAAATGTATTCCTGTACCTTCCGTTCGAAGAAAAGGCTCCGGTGCATACCTCACAATCAAAGGGGCCAGAGGAAATAACCTTAAGAATGTTACCGTATCCATTCCCCTGGGAACCTTTGTCTGTATTACCGGTGTTTCAGGAAGCGGAAAATCTTCTCTCATCAACGATACCCTTCATCCTGCCTTGTCAAAACTTTTGTACCGTTCCGGTGCAGACCCCTTACCCTACGATCAGATGGAAGGTACTGAACACATTGATAAGGTGATCGAGGTTGACCAGGATCCGATTGGCAGATCACCCCGTTCCAATCCAGCCACCTATACCGGTGTTATGAACGATATCCGTTTGTTGTTTGAACAGACGCCTGATGCAAAAATCAGGGGATTTAAAGCAGGGCGTTTTTCTTTCAATGTAAAAGGAGGCCGCTGTGAAACCTGTCGGGGAGCCGGGGTCCAGGCCATTGAAATGAATTTTCTGCCCGATGTCTATGTAACATGCAAAGATTGTAACGGAAAACGCTATAACCGCGAAACCCTTGAAGTTAAGTTTAAGGGGAAAAGCATCAGTGATGTGCTGGATATGACCGTTCATCAGGCTGTTGAATTCTTCCGCAGTCATCCGTCCATTTACCGGAAGCTGATTACTCTGGAAGAAGTCGGACTGGGATACATTACCCTCGGTCAGCCTTCCACAACCCTTTCGGGCGGAGAAGCGCAACGTGTGAAGCTCGCTGCCGAACTGTCACGGCGAGATACAGGCAGGACTCTTTATATTCTCGATGAACCAACAACCGGTCTTCATTTCGAAGATATAAGGGTGCTGATTGACGTGCTCAATAAACTGGTTGACAAAGGCAATACGGTTGTGGTGATTGAACACCAGATGGATGTGATCAAAGTGGCTGATTACATCATTGACCTTGGAAAGGAAGGCGGGGCCGCCGGAGGCGAAATCATCTGTACCGGCACTCCTGAACAGGTAGCCCGCTGTGCCGGGAGCTATACCGGCCAGTTTCTTGCCAGGGAACTGACCGCTTTTTATGAACAGAAAAATACCACGTGAACACCGGTTGAAAAAATTTTTATTCTGTGCATAAATTATTTATACTTTGCAAAGCAAAGCCCGGAATTGTGAAACGGTAAAACCTTATGGCTAATTTAAATATGTTTCGTTTATGATGTCAGGTGAAGAGAAAATTGTATCGGCTTTTAAGAGCAAGGACTGGCAGGAAATCAAAGCCGAGGATTCATGGAAGATATTCAAAATCATGTCGGAATTTGTTGAAGGTTTTGAAAAACTGGCCCGTATTGGTCCTTGTGTTTCTATTTTTGGTTCGGCCCGCACTACTCCCGATAACAAATATTACAAGCTGGCTGAGGAGATTGCCTATAAACTGACCCAGCGGGGATATGGTATTATTACCGGGGGCGGCCCCGGGATCATGGAGGCCGGCAACCTGGGTGCCAAACGGGGTAAAGGCAAGAGCGTGGGGATCAATATATCCCTGCCCTTTGAACAGGAACCCAATTTCTTTATCGACTCAGACAAGCTTATAACATTCGATCATTTTTTTGTCCGCAAGGTAATGTTCATGAAATATGCGCAGGGATTTGTCGTTTTGCCGGGTGGTTTCGGAACCTTTGATGAGCTTTTTGAGGCCATTACCCTTATCCAGACCGGCAAAATCGGAAAATTCCCTATTGTACTGGTCGGGAAATCATACTGGGAAGGCCTGATCAAATGGATACGGGAAGTTATGCTGGAACGCGAACACAACATCAGTCCCGGCGACCTGGATATCTTCACTGTGGTTGATACATCCGACGAAGCCGTTGAGATTATTGATACCTTCTATTCAAAATACATGCTCAGCCCGAACTTCTGAAGAATTCATATATTTGTATGTAAGCACAGAAAAAATATTCCTATGTTCCGGTCAAGAATGATCCTGCCTGTTGCTCTTCTTTTTCTTTCCATCTCGGCTGTATCCCAGACACGAGAGGTAAAAGTAAAAATGGATGTACCGGGCTCGGTTACAGCCGGAACATCGTTTCCGGTTAAGATTTTTTTCAGTAAGGGAAACATACAGAGTTTCAGCAGGCTTTTTCAGGATCTTCCTGCCGGTTTGCAGGCTGTTTCAGTTAATCCGGCCAATGCTGATTTTTCCTTTCAGGACAAAAGGGTTCGCATGATATGGTTCCGTTTGCCCGAAACTGATACTTTTTCTGTGGTTTATTCCGTACAGGTCGATTACCGTCTCAAAGGGAAATTCACTCTGGGTGGCAGTTTCTCATACGTTGATAATGGGGAGAGGAAATCCATCCAGCTTCCTGCAAAGGAAATTACCATTCTTCCGTCACCTTCGACCGATTCCCGTTTACTTGTTGATATCAATGATTTCGAGAAAAAGGTTCCTTCTGCAGTGACTGCCGTTTCCGGCCCCGAGGTTTTCTGCCTCCGCAATATGGAACCTTCCAATAATTTGCCCGGAGAGGAAATTATTACCTTGCTGATTTATAAGGGCAATCTGACAAGTTTTGGCAAGCTGGAAGACACCATACCGGCCGGATATACTGCTGTAGCCGTTGAAAGGAAAGACGGACTGTTTACCCTGCGCGATGGCATGGTGCGGTTTTTGTGGATGAATCTTCCGGCCGATCCTTGGTTCACAATATCCTATCGCCTGACCCCGAAATCAGGAGCCCCGGGCGGAACCATACAGCTGAAAGGTGCATTCTCCTATACAAGCCAGAACCGGACATTCTCTGTACCCGTCTCGCCAACCGGTCAGCCATTGGCCAGGCTTGACAAACCTGCACTTTCTACGCTTGTTGACGCCATGGTATCAGGCAAAGGAGAAATGCCTCTTCTGGCTTCGGAAGAAACAAAACCTGCCGGTCAGACAGCTTTGCCTCCAACTACCTCAAACGCCGGCAAAGAAGAAAAGAAAACCTCTGTTCAGCAACCTGCCGCTCCAGCTGTTACTGCTGTCAGGAGCGAGGAAAAGAAAGCCTCTGCGGAAAAAACTCCTTCCTCTGTTGAGAAGCTTCCTTCGGTTGCGGCAGAAAAAAAGAACAAACCTGCTGTTACTCCGTCGGAGAGTGGGTTGCCGGAAACGGCTCAGGAGCTCTATCGCCTGCTGCCCGAAAAAGGAGTTTACTTCCGGGTGCAGATCGCGGCCACCAGGAATAAGATCAGCGTACCGCAGCATTTCCGGAGGCTGAAGATTACTGATGAGGTGCGTGTGGAAGAAGCAGAAGGCTGGTATAAATATACGGTTGGATCGTTTTCGACATACAAGGAGGCACAAAAATACAAAGAGGAATTATTTACTAAAACTCTGCTGAAAGACGCGTTTATTATTGCCTATAATAACGGAAAACGTATATCGGTTCAGGAAGCCCTTGCACTGACCCATTCATCCACGCGATGAACACAGAAAAACATAGGGGGATTCTCTTATGGTTCCTTGCAGGTTTTCTCCTGCTGTTTGGTAGTCCTTTTGCTCTGTTGGCCCAGGAAGATGTTTGGGAAAAAATGCTGAGGGAGGAAGTTGAGGTTACCAATCCTGTATATAAGCCCGTCATAGGATTGGGTCCCGGGTATCTTCATTTTACCGGGGATGTTAGGAACAATATTCATAGTCCGCTCGTAGGAAACATGGGGGTTAAGTTCAATGTTTCAACCTTCCTTGACAACAAGCACTATTACATTACCAATTTTGGCCTGACCTATGGAACCCTCACCGGAAACCAGCGCTCTTTAAGTGATCCGGCTAAAAATCTGAATTTTCAGAGTTCTCTCATTGCTTTTGCCCTGAATCTGGAATACCGGTTCGGACATTTTTACAAAAAGCCTCCAATCCTGAGTCCCTTTGTTTCAGTGGGTGTCGAAAATTTTCAGTTCAATACCAAAGGAGATTTGTACGATGCCGACGGCAATCTGTATTTTTACTGGAATGACGGAACCATAAGGAACCGGCCACAGGATGTTTACCCGAACCGCCTCCTTCAGCGTGACTATGTTTATGAAACCGACCTGCGGGAACAGGATATCTATGGGAAGGGAAAGTACCCCGAAAACGCCTTTGCCATTCCCCTTGATGCAGGAATTGATTTTCATGTTTCCAATCGCCTGACAATCAGGATGGGGCATTCGGTGCATTTTACCAATACCGATTACCTCGATAACCTGGGGGGGACTGACAATACATCAGCCAATGGAAATGCGGGAGGTAACAAACGCAACGACCGTTTTTCCTTCTCTTATATAACCATGCAACTCGATCTGTTTTCTTCGCCGCGAAAAAAGGTGGTGGAAAAAATGTTTGCCAGCCTGGATGATTATGATTATTCTCTGTACGAAGATGAAGACAATGACGGTGTATTTGACGGATGGGACAAATGTCCGGGTACACCGTCAGAAGTTCCGGTTGATTCAACGGGTTGCCCCTTTGATGCTGACAAAGATGGTGTTCCTGATTACCTCGACAGGGAACCGGGTTCGTTACCCGGTGCCATTGTTGACAAAAAAGGTATAACGATTCCTGACAGCGTAGTTGACAATTTTCTTGCTCTTGAAGCTGTGGGCAGAAAAGATGCTGAATGGTACTGGGCTGTGGCGCAGAAACCCGTAAAAGTAAAAACGGTTATCCCCGAAAAATTCCGTTTTGTCGATACCGATCAGGACGGATACCTGTCGTTTGAAGAAGTAATTGCCGCTATTGACGCATATTTTGATTATAAAAACAATCTTACCCTGCCAGACCTTTATGAGTTGCAGGATTTCTTTTTCAGTCAGTAAAAGCGCTATTCAACGGGAGCAGATTAGTATTTCCTGATCCGGTTGCGCTCCATGTCCCTTTTCAAATCCCTTTCCCTGATCGTTTCCCGTTTGTCATACTCTTTTTTCCCTCGGGCAAGGGCTATTTCCAGTTTGGCAAGACCTTTTTCGGTGATAAAAAGCCGGGTGGGGACAATGGTAAAACCTTTTTCTTTTGTTTTGCGCAGGAGTTTCCTTAGCTCTGCTTTTTGCAGGAGAAGTTTGCGGTCGCGCATGGGGTCATGGTTGTTGTATGTGCCATAATCGTAAGCTGCTATATTCATTCCCCGCACATACAGTTCCCCGTCTTTGAAAAGGCAGTAGGTATCAACCAGACTGGCTTTGCCCATCCTGAGGGACTTGATTTCGGTTCCCGTAAGGACAATGCCGGCAATATATTTCTCAACGAGTTCGTAATCGAAATATGCCTTTTTGTTTTTTATCTGGATATTGTTCTGAAATTCCATGCTTTGCTTTTCAAAACGGCTGTAAAGGTACTCAAAAAAAGGATGTAAGCTGGTTATATGGTTACGGTTACTTCATTTTCAAGAAGGCCGGCAAACAGGATTCCGAGAATAACAGAGGCAATGACAAACAGCACCAGCATGATGATCACTGAAATGATGGTAAACCGTATCCTGTTGTTTTCAGGAACGGAAAGCATGGGTGAAATTCCGGTGTAATAAAGATAAACCGAATAAAGGGAACAGATGTAGAACAGCACGTTGAGGGGAAAAAGGCTAAGGATGCAGGCGAGGGCATAGAAAAAAAAGAATGCTGTCCAGGAATAGGACGCCAGACGGACGGAAGCATCCAGATTTCTTATGCCTCCGAATCGCTCAACGGTTTCGTTAATGAAATAAGCAGATAGATACATAACTCCTCCGGAAAGTGCCAGAGAAGTTACGATGCGGGCAAAAAGGTATCCGAATGTAAGGTGGTAGCCGGTGTGAAACAATATGCTCCCGATGAAGGTGGCAACGAGAACGATCAGCAGCATAGGCCATGCGTATTCACGCAGAACCGTTGTGCGGGGCAGGTTCTCTTCCCTGATTATCGTCCATTCCTGTTCAGGCTGATACAGCATGTTTTTTGCCCGTTGGTAAACTTTGCTCCAATTCATACTCCCGAAATTATCCGGCAGCAAATGTAGATAATTTTTAATGCAGGGATATAGAGAGGTGTATCTTGCTTAGCGCAAAGCGTAAAGAAATGGTGTTCATCAGTTTATTCTACGCTTAAGGTTCTGCCCAATTGTTTACTCAACACTGGAAAATCTCAAATAACAACTCAAAAAGCCCCGGGAATTTCCTATTTCCAATTTCCTATTTCCTGTCCTTGATCACGCTATAAAAACCAGAATACGTTCATAGGAAATGGGAAATCTTTGGAAATTTCCTATTTCCAATTTCCTATTTCCTGTATGAGATCACGTTATGAAAACAAGAGCACATTAATTGGAAATGGGAAATCTGAAATCGGAAATTAATTAATCGGAAATGGGAAATGGGAAATCGGAAATTCATTAATGGGAAATCGGAAATCACTGAAAATTTCCTATTTCCAATTTTTAATTTCCTGTAAGAGATCACACCATGAAAACCAGAACAAATGAATAGGAAATGGGAAATGGGAAATCGGAAATCCTTGGAACCCTGGAACTCTGGAACATTGGAACCATGGAACTCTGGAACCTTTCTACCCCGACCTACTGACCTTAATCCCCTAACGGGGAATTTGATTGGATTTGATCACCGTTTCTATTGTCCTTCATCCCCTAACGGGGAAATGATAAGATCTTTTGCCATTCGCTTCACGCTCTAAGCTAATTAAAAAATGCTCTGCACTCTAAACTCAATACCCCTCTTTACGCTCTACGCTTTACGCTCTACGCTGGAACTCTGAAACCCTGGAACTTTGGAATACGATTCCATCCCCTGCGGGGAATTAGATTTAAATTGCTTTTGTCTATGGGGCTTCCTCTCCTGGCGGGGAAAAGGGTGATTATTCTTCGGTGAATCTGTTGTTCCTCATTCCGTTTCCGGGAAAGAGAAAAGGGCAGATTTTATTATTCGCCGGGATGGAATATTTTTGATGTCGCAATGCATAGGGAAGAATGTCGGATCACTGCATAAAAAATAATCCGTTATTGGTAATCCTTGGGCCTACTGCCAGCGGCAAAACCCGCCTTGCGGCGCTCGTTGCCCAAAGGCTCGGCAGCGAAATCATCAGTGCTGATTCACGCCAGGTGTATCGTCGAATGAATCTGGGTACAGGAAAGGATTATGATGATTATGTTATTGATAATAAACAGATTCCTGTACATTTGATTGACATCAGGGAACCGGGGGAGAAGTATACTCTTTTCGATTACCAGAAAGATTTCCTTCATGCATGGTCTGAGATTGCTTCAAAAGGAGTTATTCCTCTGGTTTGCGGGGGAACCGGGCTGTATATTGAAGCGGTTATCCGGAATTACCGGCTTCTCAATGTTCCGGTCAATACAGAACTTCGCAAAGAATGGGAACATAAATCCGATCAGGAATTGGCTGAAATGCTGGCAACTATTACACCTCTGCATAACAAGACCGATATTGAAACCCGCAAGCGGCTGATCAGAGCTCTCGAGATTGCCGTTTATCAGCAAAAACATCCTGATCTTCCGGGCTTATTGCCAAATTTTGACACCCTGGTGATGGGGGTAAAGTATGAGCGTACCACCGAACGCCGGCGCATCACAGAGCGACTGGAACGCAGGATGAAGGAAGGTATGATTGGGGAAGTAGAACAATTGTTAAGAGAAGGTATTTCTCCCGATGATCTGATGTATTACGGACTGGAATATAAATGGATCACCTTGTACCTCCTGGGCAAAATAAGCTATGATGAAATGTTCCAAAAACTGATGATAGCCATTCACCAGTTCGCCAAACGACAACGGACCTATTTCAGAAGGATGGAACGAAACGGAATTAAAATTCACTGGCTGAGAGGAGAGGAAGGAACAGAAAAAAATATGCAGAAGGTACTGGATTTGGTGTACCAAAAATGGAGTGTCCGGTGATCAGAAAATCCAGTCGGTTATTAAAATCAGCAAGACCAGATATGTGGCTGCCAGCAGGTTGGCAGAGGTTATGAGAACATTGTACTGCGTTCTCCATCCATGAACTTTCCGTCGCAACAGCATTCCAAAGTTGGGAATCAGGAATGTGAGCAGCAGCAAAAGGTATTCATAGCGAAAAACCCCTTTGACCGGCGCAGAAGCCGGAAGCATATCATCAACCGGAGGTTCCTGATAAAAAAGAAAAAGATATATATACGCGAGGAAGATAAACAAGTAAACCAGATAGGAGAGTTTCAGCAGGAGAGTTGAAATTTTACGTTTCTGATGCAGTCGGAACGGCTTCAAAACAACAATTGCCAGAATGTAAAAAAAGGCGAATGTGCCAATGAAAACCAGATGCAGAAGAACCTGCGAAAAGTTATTTCCTGTATTAATCTGAATCATAATTTAAATTTAAATAAATTTTTAATTCCGGCAAAAACAGGAAAGAGATTCTGTTCTGTTGAAAAATAATTAAAGAAGCCGATTGGCGCCAGGCTCCTGGAACCAACCGGCTTATTTACAATTCATTCAGTTCTGAGAATTATTGATTATGTCTTTTAACATATTTATCAAGCCATCCGAAGAATTCCCTTTGCCATAGAATGGAATTCTGCGGCTTGAGCACAAAATGGCTTTCTTCAGGGAAGAACAGCAGACGTGCAGGCAGGTTACGCAATCTGGCCGCCGTAAATGCCTGAAGGCTTTCTGAATAAGGTATGCGAAAATCGTTTCCTCCTGTTATAATCAATATAGGTGTGTCCCAGTTTTCAACATAGAGGTGGGGCGAAAACCGGTATGAAGCGGGTTTGGGATTTTTCCACGGAGGTCCACCCAGGTCATGATTCGGAAACCACAATTCTTCTGTCGAAGCATAATTACTCTCCAGGTTGAAAATCCCGCAATGGGCAATGAAGGCTTTGAAGCGTTTGTTGTGATGTCCGGCAAGCCAGAAGACGGAATATCCTCCGTAACTTGCACCAACGCATCCAAGCCGCGATGCATCCACATAGGGCTCTTTGCTGACGTTATCAATGGCACTCAGATAGTCCTTCATATTTTGTCCGCCATAATCGCCTGCAATCTGATCATTCCATTCCTGTCCGAATGTCGGAAGGCCCCGCCGGTTAGGAGCAACGACAATGTACCCGTTGGCAGCCATGATCTGAAAATTCCAGCGGAAGCTAAAGAACTGACTCACGGCACTCTGAGGCCCGCCCTGACAATATAAGAGAGCAGGATAGGTTTTGGTCGAATCAAAATCGGGCGGATAAATGACCCATACCAGCATATTCTTTCCATCGGTTGTTTTTACCCAGCGTTCCCTCACTTCACCCATGGGTATGTTATCGTAAATGTTTTTGTTTACAAAGCTCAGCTGGGTCTCAGTACCGTCAGACGGCCGGATGGAAAAAATTTCCGGTGCCATGCGGATGCTCATTCGGGTTCCTACCAGCACATCCCCTGCAATGGCAAGGGAAGTGTAATCGTGCGGACCTGAAGTTATTTGCCGGATGGCGCGGGTTGCCGGATCCATCTCATAAACCTGAAAGGTAGCTTTGATGCCGCTGATGAAATATATTTTGCTTCCATCCCTGCTCCATACCATGCTGGAAACGCTCTGATCAAACTGTTCCGTCAGGTAGGTTTTTTCACGGGTAAGCAGGTCGATGAGAAACAATCTGTCTTTGTCAGCCTCATAGCCCGGTGTGGCCATACTGGTCCAGAGAAGTTTCTTTCCGTCGGGCGAGAATACCGGATTCCGGTCATATCCCGGCATACCTTCTGTAAGGTTTTCTGTGGCGCCGGTCTCAAGGGAATACAGGTATATGTCAGAATTCGTGCTCACAGCATATTCTTTTCCCTTGAGTTTCTTTGAGGTGTAGGCAATGTATTTCCCGTCAGGGCTCCATGCAATTTCCTGGGGCTCAAAATAGGGAGAAAGAGGGGCGTCCCATTGTTCTCCGGGCATAATATCCCTGATTTCTGTAACGGTTCCTTCCTTATACCTGGCGGTAAAAATGTGGCTGTAGGCATAATCATGCCACTGATTCCAGTGCCTGGCCATCAGATCGTCGTATATCTTTGCATTGCTCAGGGGCAGATCAGGATAAAGATCCGAAGGGGCCGTATCGGTTTTTACTTCAGCGGTAAAATAAATTTTGTCGCCGGTTGGGGCATACTCAAAACTATTGATATCGCCCGAATAAAATGAGACCTGCCTGCGGTTTTTTCCATCAGAAGTGATTTCCCAGATCTGGGAAGTGCCGCTTTCTGACGAAAGAAAGCCAATCTGATTTCCTGAAGGATGCCAGCGGGGATTCGATTCCGATTCGTCTGTGCTGGTAATCCGCAAGGTCTTTCCGTCTGAAAGATTCAGCAGGAAAAGATCGGTGTTTCCTTTATTGGCTTTTATGTCGTAACGGGTTACCGAATAAAGAACCGTTTTTCCGTCGGGTGAAACCTGCATTTCACCAATACGGCCGAATTTCCAGAGGATTTCGGGTGTCAGTTTTTTGCCTGCTATTTCTTCAGGAGTAAGGGTTCCGGAAAAATCGGCCGTGGATTTTTCTTTTGCTTTTTTATTGGGTCCGGAACAGGAAAAAACAAGGACACTGACAACAAAGGTCAGGATAATAAACCGTACGTTTCTCATAGGGGGAAAATTGTATTCTGAAGCAGTTAATTTTTAGAGGATTCCTGCAGAGATGCAATGATTTTCCGCTCAATTTCGGCTGTCAGTTCGGGATTGTCGCGGAGAAGCTGCTTAACGGCATCGCGTCCCTGTCCGAGCCGCGTATCGCCATAACTGAACCAGCTTCCGCTCTTTTTTATGATATCTTTTTCGGTTGCCAGATCGATGATTTCTCCCAGGCGGGAAATGCCTTCTCCGAAAATGATGTCGAACTCAGCCTTTTTAAAAGGCGGAGCCAATTTGTTTTTCACAACACGCACCTTGACCCGGTTTCCGGTGGCGTCTTCTCCTTCCTTCAACTGGTTGATCTTGCGGATATCAATTCGTACAGAAGCATAAAACTTCAACGCATTGCCTCCTGTCGTGGTTTCGGGGTTGCCAAACATAACCCCGATTTTTTCGCGCAGCTGATTGATGAAAATGCAGCAGGTATTGGTTTTATTAATGTTGGCGGTAAGTTTGCGCAGGGCTTGCGACATGAGCCGTGCCTGAAGGCCCAGCTTCGAATCGCCCATTTCTCCTTCAATTTCTGCTTTGGGTGTCAGAGCTGCCACCGAGTCGATGACAATGATATCGATTGCTCCCGAACGAATCAGGTTGTCGGCTATTTCCAATGCCTGTTCCCCGTTATCAGGCTGCGATATCAGAAGGTTTTCCACGTCAATACCCAGCTTTTCTGCATAAAAACGGTCAAAGGCATGCTCGGCATCGATAAAGGCAGCAATACCTCCGGCTTTCTGGGCTTCGGCAATGGCATGCAACGCCAGGGTAGTCTTCCCTGAAGATTCCGGGCCGTAAATTTCTACAATCCTGCCGCGGGGATATCCGCCGATCCCCAGGGCAAAGTCGAGAGCAATTGACCCCGATGGAATTACAGGCACATTTTCAACGGGATGATCTCCCAGCTTCATGATGGCCCCTTTCCCAAAATCTTTATCAATCTTGTCAATCGTTGACTGAAGTGCTTTCAGTTTTTCCTTGTCAATTTCTTTTTTCTGTGATTTGGTTTCCTTTTCCATAGTGGTATTTTATGTTAATGTGTGCCGAGTGCCTCAAGAACCTGGCGGGCGTGATCTTTGGTATCTACTTTGTCAAGAATCAGTTCAATGGTACCATCTTCTCCTATTACAAATGTGGTACGTTTTACCCCTTCGTAGGTTTTTCCGTACATCTTTTTTTCTCCCCACACACCGTATGCTTTTACAATCTTCTTTTCAGCATCTGACACCAGGGTGAAGGGGAGTTCGTATTTGTCAGCAAATTTCCTGTGCGAAGTCACAGGATCGGTACTTACGCCAATTACCACAAAACCCTTTGAAGTGAGCGTGTGGTAATTATCGCGCAGATTGCATGCTTCGGCAGTACATCCGGGCGTGTCATCCTTTGGATAGAAATAAAGAATAATCTTTTTCCCGGCGTACTGTTTCAGCGAAACCCGGTTTCCGTTTTGGTCCTGTGCCTCAAAATCAGGGGCTTTGGATCCTTTTTGCAGTGTACTCATAGTTGTTCAAATTTAACGTTTATTTTATTTATTTTTACCGCCAACAAGGGGCGATTATTCATTATTTTTCAATGTTTTTTCAACACCTGAGGCATACGGGAAGGAGCGGGAGGCATATGTTTTTCTTTTTTACCCCATACCCTTCGAAGTGTTCCTTAATAACAGTTTTAAGCCTGAAAAAGTTCTGTCCTTTCCTTTTTGCCGTCTTTCTGCTTGTGAACTGCGAAAAAAGTCGGGCCCAGGAAATCAGGCTTTCACCCGACCTGTTGCGGTCAAGATCAGTAAGTGCTTTTGATTCAGGAAATTATGCCTCGGCAGCCCGCTATTATGATGCACTGCTCGGGCTTTTTCCGAAAGATCCTGCCTACCACTATTACCTGGCACTTTCCCTCATCCGGGGAAATATTGACCCGGCCAGAGGGATTGAACTGCTGAAATATCCTTCCGTGGCGGAGTTCTATCCTGATGCACTCTACTGGCAGGGAGAAGGGTACCGCACCCTTTACCGTTTTGATGAGGCCATATCGGTATATGCCTCCTGTTTGGCTGACAAGCAGATTCCTTCAGCAATAAAAAAGAATGCTCTGCTGGCCAGGGCATGGGCTGATTCGGCCCGAAAAGCGGTTCAGACACCTGTTAATGTGAAAATATACAAAGAAACTTCCCTGGGATCAGGTCCTCCCTGGCCTCCTTTTATAAGCGTGACGGGTGATACATTCATCCTGCGTACGTTACCGGAAATTTTTCTGCAACGGTATTCGCTGCAGGAAATTCCTCCTGTATGGATTGTGCCGCTGCGTCCTTATGACGGATCCCGGCTTGTTTTTTCCCTTCCGGGCCGCTGGCCGAAAAAATACGAGCAGTGGGAGAGTGTCTTTCACCAGGCAACGGGTTGGGATGATTTCCGTCCGGCAACGGAAGAAAAATATCCGGTGCCTGAATTTTCGTCCGCCTTTTTCTCTCCCGCTGATTCGGTATGGTGCGTTTCCACTTCAGCGATGGGAACGGGACAACACGATATCTTTTTCTCGAGGAGGAACAATGGAAAATACCATGCTGAGAGACTGGCTTTCCCGCTGAACAGTGCGGCCGACGAAGTGGCATTTTCCCTGCATCAGGAAAAGAAACTGGCAATTCTTGTTTCAAACCGCAAGTCCGGCGGGCGTTTTCTTACAGCGTATGAAATGGTCTGGCCTTTGTCTGAAGCTCAATCCCTCCCGAAGCTGAACGATCCGGTTACCCTTTCCCATTTTCCTGAACGAGTACCTTATATTACCGGGGCATCAGCAACCGGTGCGGAAAAGGAAACAATCCGGCAGGAAAAGAAGCCGGAAAACG
>JAAYUG010000091.1 GCA_012517825.1 Bacteroidales bacterium
CAAGAATAATTTCCCCAGTGTCAAGCACATCCGTAAGACGGGCACGAAAAATTTCCCCTTCTGCACTATAGTCAAGAAATTCCTGATATCCCAGCAATCGTGCTGTGTAATCCTTCTTCAGGCCGGATAAGTTTTTGTCAAGATGGGCAACCCTTGTTCTGAATGAATCATAGATGCTGTGAAAAATGGTTTCAACCGGCCACGATTTTCCGGTAATTTGTGCAAGCGATATGGGATTGGGCAAATGATCAGGGAAACGGCTTTGATTTATATTGAGCCCGATTCCGGCAACGGAAGAGAGAATCCTGCCATGGCCGATGGAATTCTCAATAAGAATGCCGCCAAGCTTCCGTTTCCTGAAGTAGATATCATTGGGCCATTTTATCTTCACCTCTGGCACAAGAGGAAGCAATGCGTCTGTAATGGCCAGCGAGGCTGCCATGGAGATAAAAAATGCCTTATCAGCTTCCATCTGCTCAGGCAAAAGAATGATGGAAGCAAGAAGGTTCTTGCCTCGTTCACTTTCCCATGAACTGCCTTTTTGTCCTTTGCCGGCTGACTGAAAGTCAGTGCGGATCGTCTGAAGATGTTTAGCTTTTCCGCTTTTCAGCAGTTCTGCAGCATAGTCGTTGGTTGATGAAACCTGCTCCAGGAAAATATAGTCAGCCCGATCAGACATTTTGTTTCTTTTGTGCAAATATATGCTATTTGTTTTGTGCCGGGGGTTTCACAGATTTTGGTTTTTGGGCCCGGGCAGGAAAAAGGAATCGTGTGATGAACCCCGGTTACTGCACCAGATGCACTGAATCTGACCTTTCAGGCGGTTTGTGTCGTCATTAACCGGTTTTTACTTAAAAATCCTGAATTTCCGGTAAAAGCAACAGGCTGGCGCTTTTGCCCATCAGATCAGCCGTATTCTGAGCCGTAAAATACGGATGCTTTTGGTGTGAGGATTTTGGAACAATTATTGATGCTAAAGTGTTAGTAAGTTGAAAATTATTACATAGGTAAATAAAAGAAATCGTTAAGGATATTGTATTTTTGTAAAAGATTAAACAAAAAAACGCAGAGAGCATATATACATGGCAAAACGAAAGGTTCCCGGGTATGATGATATTGTACAGGCTGTAATTGCCGGGATTCAGGAGAAGAAAGGAAAGCAGATCGTAATCATTGATTTGCGTAAGAATGAAGGTGCCGTTTGTGATGCTTTCATTATTTGCCACGGGGATTCGTCACGTCAGGTAGATGCCATTGCTGATTCGGTGATGCGGTTTGCATGGGAAAAGCTGAGAATGCACTCCCATCATGTTGAGGGGCTTGAAAATCTGCAGTGGGTTTTGGTTGATCTGGAAGGAATAGTAGTTCATATATTTCAGAAAAAATACAGGGATTTTTATCAGCTGGAAGAGTTGTGGTCTGATAGTCATACCGTTACTCTGGCTGATGTTTATTAAGAGGATGCATTCATGACCGGGAATACTGAAAACAATAAAAATAACCGAACGAACGGAAAGGAAAACGGGAACAAGGTGCCGCAGTTTCCGCGCCCAAAGTTTAGCATTTATTGGGTGTATGCAATTATTCTGCTGGGGTTCTTCATCTGGCCGTTTTTAACCAATTACTTTGGAGGAACACCCAGGCTGGTTGAGATTCAGCGTTTTGAAAACGACATGCTGCGGGCGGGCGATGTGGAAAAGGTCATTATTCAGAAATACAAGGAACAGGCTTATATTTTCATCCGGCAGGATAAGCTGAAAGACCCCAAGTATAAGGATCTTGAGAGCAACGGCAAACTGATGGTTCCCAGGGAGGGGCCGCATTATTTTCTAAAAACGCTTGATGTACAGGGGTTTTATAATCGTGTGGTGGATTTGCAGAAAGATGCAAAGCATCCCGCCCAGATTGAAATCGACGACTCAAAAGATATTTTACGCGAGATTCTCGGGTGGATTCTGCCGATCATCATCATTGTTGCCATCTGGATGTTTATTTTCCGGCGCATGAGCGGGCAGGTGGGCGGAGGCAGTGCCGGTAACATTTTTAATGTTGGTAAGTCGAAGGCCATACTGTTTGACAAAGATTCGGGAGCGAAGATCGACTTCAAGGATGTGGCAGGGCTTGATGAGGCTAAAACAGAAGTCAGGGAGATAGTTGATTTTCTTAAAAATCCCAAGAAATACACCGATCTGGGGGCCAAGATTCCCAAAGGAGTGTTGCTGGTAGGCCCTCCGGGAACCGGAAAAACTTTACTGGCAAAGGCTGTGGCAGGTGAAGCCAATGTGCCCTTTTTCTCCATGTCGGGTTCGGAATTTGTTGAGATGTTTGTTGGCGTAGGGGCTTCCCGTGTGCGCGATCTCTTCCGTCAGGCCAAGGAAAAAGCTCCCTGTATTGTGTTCATCGATGAGATTGATGCCATTGGAAGGGCACGTGGCAGAAATCCAAATTTCGGGGCCAATGACGAACGCGAAAATACCCTGAACCAGTTGCTCACCGAGATGGACGGTTTTGGAACCAACTCGGGTGTAATCATTATGGCTGCCACCAACCGGGCCGATATTCTTGACAGGGCGCTTCTGAGGGCGGGGCGCTTCGACCGCCAGATACATGTGGAACTTCCTGACCTGAAGGAACGGAAGGAAATCTTTAAAGTGCATTTGCGGCCTATCAAACTCGACAGCAAGGTGGACCTTGATTTTCTGGCCAAACAAACTCCGGGTTTTTCAGGCGCTGACATTGCCAATGTGTGCAACGAAGCAGCTCTGATTGCCGCCAGAAAAGGGAAAAAGGCAGTGGAAAAACAGGATTTCCTCGATGCTGTTGACAGGATAGTAGGCGGTCTGGAACGGAAGAACAAAATCGTCACGGCCCTTGAGAAGAAAACAATAGCCTATCATGAAGCCGGACATGCCACCGTCTCATGGCTGCTGGAACATGCCAGCCCTCTGATGAAGGTGACCATTATTCCGCGGGGACGTGCCCTCGGCGCAGCATGGTATGTACCTGAAGAACGGCAGATTACTACACGGGAACAGATGCTCGATGAATTGTGCGCAACCCTTGGCGGAAGAGCTTCGGAAGAACTGAATTTCGGAAAGGTTTCCACCGGTGCCCTCAATGACCTGGAACGTGTTACCAAACAGGCCTATGCTATGGTGGCCTATTTTGGTATGAGCGAAAAACTCGGTAATTTGAGTTTCTATGATTCCACCGGACAGACCGAATATGCCCTTACCAAACCATACAGCGAAAAAACTGCTGAACTGATTGATGAGGAAGCAAAACGGATTGTGGAAGAACAATACAGGAGAGCACTGAAAATACTTTCCGAGAACAAAGAAGGGCTGGTTAAACTGGCGGAACTTCTTCTGGAGAAAGAAGTCATCTTCAGTGAAGACCTGGAGCAGATTTTCGGCCCGCGCAAAAGTGCCGATGCAGAAGAACAGAAACTTCTTATCCAGCAAAATAATCATTCTCAAGAAACAGGCGCTGAGACTTCTCTTTCTGCCTCAGCAGAAAAACCGGAAGAAAAGAATGAACCCAACCCTCCCCGGATAGCGGATCAGGAAACCAGGCCGGGCGGGGATTCACAATAGTCCCTGATATGGAACCGGGATGGACACTGGTCTATTCAACCGATAAAGATTTTCATGCGCACGTGCTTCAGCAGATGCTGAACGACAACGATATACCGGTTGTACTCCTCAATAAGAAAGATTCGGCCTATGTGATCCTCGGTGAGATTGAATTGTATGTTCCTTCCGAATTTGCTGTAAAAGCAATTCATCTTTTGCATAATTTTGACCTTTCAAACGAAACGATGTGAAGAGTTTATTGACACGCACTCTGACCGGTGCCTTGTTCGTTGTGATTGTTGCGGGATCCCTCTGGTGCGGTTCGATTTGGTATGGCCTGGTTTTCCTGCTGGTTACACTGTTTACCCTTCGTGAGTTTTATCATCTGATGAACCTTACCGGATACAAGCCCCAGAAATATACAGGACTGGTGCTGGGTGCCGCAATTTTTGCCGTAAGCTATGCGCATGCCTCGCATCATGCATCCCAACATATCTATTTTTTACTTTTGGTTCTTTTTCCGGCAGTTTACATTACTGAACTTTTTTACAGGCGTTCAGAACCTTTTCATCATATAGCCGTTACAGTTCTCGGTATTATTTATGTTGCCCTGCCCTTCTCCCTGATGAATTACATGGTATTCATTCCCGGCACGGAAGGGTACAATCCCGCTCCTGTGCTTGCATTTTTCTTTCTTCTGTGGAGTTTTGACACAGGGGCATATCTTGCCGGAATTACGGCAGGAAGGCATTTGCTCTGGCCAAGTGTATCTCCCAGGAAAACCTGGGAAGGAATTATCGGAGGCCTTCTGCTTGCGGCGCTCACTGCTGTTCTTATTGAGCGGTATTTTCTTCCGTCAGCCATCTGGGTCTGGCTGGTATCAGCCGTGATTGCCGGAGTGGCCGGCACATTCGGCGACCTTACCGAATCAACCCTGAAACGTAGCCTGGGTTTAAAAGACTCGGGAAATATTCTGCCCGGCCACGGTGGCCTGATGGATCGTTTCGATTCCACCCTCCTGGCATTTCCCGTTTATTTTGCATGGTATATGTTGTCCAATGGATTTTGATAAATTTTACCTGCTTATGACTGTTCACAAGGAAGGAACGTATTTCCTGCTGTCAGTATTCGTTTTGCTCAGTATTATAGTACTGGCATCGTATTTTCTGTTGAGGCCCACCGGGCCATGGATGGTGCTTATTTCGCTGGTGGCTGTTCTTGTTTTTGTCTTCTTTCTGCGTTTTTTCAGGAAACCCGACCGGCCATTTACCCCGGTAAACAACCAGGTGGTTTCGGCGGCTGACGGAACCGTGGTGGTGGTTGAGGAAACTACCGAAGAGGAATATTTTCATGACCGTCGCATCCAGATTTCGGTCTTTATGTCGGTGTGGAATGTGCATATCAACTGGTTTCCTGTAAGCGGAAACGTCGTCTATTACCGCTACCATCCGGGCGATTATATCGTGGCGAAATATCCCAAATCTTCACTGAAAAACGAACGAAACACCATCGTAATCAGACGAGAAGACGGAACCGAAATACTGGTACGCCAGATTGCGGGGTTTGTGGCCAGAAAGATTTCCTGCTACTGCCGGGAAGGAGATGAAGTAACCCAGGGGGAAGAACTGGGCTTCATCAAGTTTGGTTCCCGGGTCGACATTTTCCTTCCTCTGAATGCCAGCATAAAAGTTGCACCAGGAGATAAGGTAAGAGGAAAAATTTCCATCCTGGCCGAGATATAGGATAAAAATATATAAATATCTTTTTATATTTAACATTTTTTAACATTTTGGTTTTCAATAATCAATTAGATTTGTGTTTGGAATAAACACAAAAATGCTCCGTATGAAAAAAATCATCGTTCTTTTTTCCCTTCTGGTTTTTATGACCGGAGGAACAGTAACCCTGGTTGCTTCACCCGTTGTTTCAATGGTACAGGTAACCGACAAAGATCCCAAGAAAGCTCCTGCCACCGGTGAAAAAAAGGCGGCAACTTCGTCCGAGAGGAAAGATGCTTCCTGTGCTGAGAAAAAGGACGCTAACTGCCCTGATAAGTGCGCTTCCTCCTGTGAAGAAAAAAAATCGTGCTGCAACGACAAAGAAAAGAAGTAGCAGTTTTTGTGGTTGGCAATGTAGAAAAGGGGGGGATGTCTCGTTTGACATCCCCTTCCTGTTTTCTAAAGCAGGCTGATGATTTACTGCAAGGGCAAGTTGGTAAGTTTTTGACAGCTTTCTTTCTTTACTTCCGTTTTTGAGAACCTGCGAACGGTTTATTACCTTTGCAAAAAACAAAACGGTATGAGCGATAATTCAGTTTTACAGGTCAGTGAGCATGTTCACTGGGTTGGTGTGCTTGATTATGATATCGTTACATTCGATATTGTGATGGAAACCCAGTACGGAACGACGTATAATGCTTACCTTATTAATGGTGAGAAAAAGGCGCTGATTGAAACAGTGAAGGACGCATTTCACGAGACATTTTTTGAGAAGGTTGCCAGTTTAACTGATTTGTCGTCAATAGATTATGTGGTTCTTAATCACACAGAACCCGATCATTCAGGCAGTCTGAAATATCTGATTGAAAAAGTGCCCGGCATAACCGTTGTGGGGAGCGGGCAGGCTATTAATTATCTGCAGGAAATGACCGATAAGCCCTTCAAATCGCTAAGAGTTAAGGACGGGGATACCCTTTCTCTCGGCAATCTGACGCTCCGGTTTATTGGTGCACCCAACCTTCACTGGCCTGATTCGATGTACACGTTTCTGGAGGAAGAAGGCATTCTTTTTACCTGCGATTCTTTTGGTGCGCATTATTGTCATGAGGCGGTGTTCAATGATCTCACCGGGCTCTATGATGATGCCTTTAAATATTACTTTGATGTGATACTGAAGCCTTTCAGCAAGTTTATGCTGAAGGCCATCGAAAAGATCCGTCCCCTGCCTGTTAAGACAATCTGTCCGGGGCATGGTCCTGTTCTGAGGAAAGACTGGAAAAAGTATGTAGATCTTTCGGCGAAATGGTCGGAGGAATACCTGCAAACCATTGCCTCGGGCGCAAAGCATGTGCTGATTACCTACGTATCGGCATATGGGTATACCGGCGAAATGGCCCGTCATATTGCCCGGGGAATTGTGGATTCATCACCCGATTTTAGTGTTGAGGTGATTGATATTGAAAAAATGCTGCCCGGGGAACTGGAAGAGAAGCTGGTGAGGTCGCAGGCCCTGCTGGTAGGTTCTCCTACAATAAATCAGAATACCCTGTTGCCTGTATACCGGTTGTTTTCGGTTGTCAATCCGATCCGTGACAAAGGGAAACTGGCCGCTGCCTTTGGTTCTTATGGCTGGAGCGGAGAAGCCGTGAAGCTCATCACCGGCCACCTGCGCAATCTGAAATTCAACGTGCCTTTAGAGGGCATGGCAGCCAAGTTCTTCCCATCGAACGGCAAAGCGAATGATTTTTATGAGTTTGGAAAGAGATTCGGGGAAGCATTGCTTTCAGCCACGACTGGTCAGCAGGATGAGTAATACGAAACATTGAACCGGAAGGCGAAAAAGAGGTATAGTTTAATCCTTTCCGGCCAGTTCTAATCCTTTCCAGATAAGCCACGCCGCATCTTCGGCTGATTTATTTGCAGCATCAACAATGAGGGCAGCCTTGTTATAGTAAGGTTCTCTTTTTCTCAGGGTTTCTGCTACATACAGGGAAATTTCTTCCGGCGTTTTGTTCTGAAGCAAAGGCCTTTCCCTGTAACCATGCAGCAAACGGTCTGAAAGTACTTCCGGAGGCAGGCGAAGGTAAACGGTAATGCCGGTGCGGTTCATCATTTCCATGTTATCGGCAAAGCAGGGCATTCCGCCACCGGTAGCAATTACGGTATTATCCTTTGAGAGAAGGGACAGGAGAATTTCTCTTTCTTTTTCCCTGAACCATGGTTCCCCGTGGCGGGTAAATATTTCAGGTATTGACAGACCGGTTTGAAACGCAATGATTTTGTCGGTGTCTGCAAAATCCCACCCCAGTTGCCTGGACAGGTGATGACCAATGGTGCTTTTACCACTGCCCATGAACCCTATGAGAAAAATGCGCATGAATCCGGTTATTTTGATTCATCATCAAATCCCAGGCTCATCTGGATACCTGTTGCCGGGTTATCGGCAGAACCAGTGTTTTCTGAAGCAGAAACCGAATGTTCAGGCCCTGGAGAAGCCGGAGGCGGCAGAGGTTCCAACTCAATAATTTCATCCACCTTATGGGTTGTAAGCCGTTTCCCTTTGGCTTTTATGCTTTTTACGCCAATGAATTCTGCCACATTCACCACAAGCGGGGGTCTGAATTTGTCTTTTCCGCCAAACCTCACTTCAATACGGGGCAGGGGAGCGTCCAGAAGAAAAACCACATGGGAAGCCTCATGCTCGTCGATGAAGCGGGCAGGTTTTTCGCCGGCTTCGGCAGGGAAACGCTTCAGATAGTAATATTTCTGGCCGGCATCATAATAGACCGCTGAAAGCACTTTCGAGGGTGCATATTTTTCAATCCGTATCAGATCATCTTCGAAATGGTTTGACAGGTCATAGCTGGTGGTGCGGCAATACCCGCTGCGGGTATAAACCACAATTTTGTCGCCGTTAAAAAATTCCCCAAGATATTGTCCCCGTTCCTCGGTGTTCAGTCTTCCCACTTCCGGATCGAACCATATGTGGGTACCGCCCAGGGTTGATGCCCCTTTTTCTTTCATCACAATTTTGTGGATGGCATGCCGGGTAAGTACGTTCCCGATGGATGAGCGCCCTTTGATGGCCAGGGTGGAAAAATCGAACTCAAAGACCAGATTTCGCAAACGCGGTTTGGGATTAAGCGTGACACGAATTACCTCGGCTTCTCCTTCCGGGTTGACGCTCAGGTAAAGAATACGTGAATCGGGCGTTCCTTTTGTAAGGGTATATTCCTTGTCGCGTGTAAGGCCTGTAAGGGCGCAACGTTTGACCATATTGTAGCCGTTTTTTCCGTCGCGGTAAACGAGGTTGTAAATGGTTCGTGTATCGTTGCGGTTAAATACCCCTGCGTAAAGTATGTCTTTCCCGACAAAAGCCTTTTCCTGCACTTTCGTTACCAGATAATGCCCGTCGCGGCGGATCACAATAATATCGTCGATATCACTGCAGTCGCATACGTATTCGTCTTTACGGAGGCCGGTTCCGATAAAACCTTCTTCGCGGTTCACATAAAGTTTTTCATTGGCAATTACCACACGCGAGGCTTCAATGTTGTCGAAACTGCGAAGTTCGGTGCGGCGTTTCCAGTTGTCCCCGTATTTCTTCTTTATCTGCCTGAAATACTGAATTGTGTAATCGGTAATATGGGCCAGGTTTTCTTCCGTGGCGGCCAGTTCTTCATTGAGTTTCCGCATCAATTCTTCAGCCCGCGAAACGTCGTATTTTGAGATCCTTTTTATTCTGATTTCAGTCAGCTTCAGAATATCGTCGCCTGTTACCGGCCTGAAAAGTTGCTTTTCAAATGGTTTTAGCCCTTTGGCAATGGTTTCGAGCACTGCCTCCCAGGTTTCACATTCTTCAATTTTGCGGTATATCTTGTGCTCGATGAATATTCTCTCCAGCGAGGCCATAAAGAGTTCCTCCTGAAGTTCGTTTTTCCTTATTTCCAGTTCCTTTTTCAGGAGGCTGACCGTACGGTCAACCGATATTTTGAGAAGGTCGGAGACGGAAAGGAATTTAGGACTGGTTTCATCAACCACGCAGCAATTGACGGAGATGGAAGACTCGCAGTCGGTAAATGCATACAGGGCATCAATGGTTTTGTCGGGCGAGATCCCGGGAGCAAGGTGGATGACAATTTCGACATTACCGGCCGTGTTGTCATCAATTTTTCTGATTTTGATTTTTCCCTTGTCGTTTGCTTTTATGATGGATTCGATGAGAGATGAAGTCGTTTGACCAAACGGAAGTTCGGTAATAGTGAGGGTTTTGTTGTCGGTTTTGACTATGCGTGCCCTTACGCGCACCGAGCCGCCTCTGGCTCCGTCGTTATAGCGTGAGCAATCGGCAAGGCCGCCTGTGGGGAAGTCGGGATATAGTTCAAACGGTTTCCCGCGGAGGTAGCTGATAGCTGCTTCAATAAGTTCATTGGGGTTATGGGGTAGTATTTTGGAAGCAAGGCCCACGGCGATTCCTTCTACTCCCTGTGCCAGAAGGAGAGGAAACTTTACCGGAAGGATAATGGGTTCTTTGTTTCGTCCGTCGTAGGAAGGTTTCCATTCCGTAGTTTTGGGGTTAAATACTACATCGAGGGCAAATTTTGAAAGGCGTGCCTCGATGTACCTGGGGGCTGCGGCACTGTCGCCGGTGAGAATATTGCCCCAGTTGCCCTGGGCGTCGATCAGCAGATCTTTTTGTCCGAGCTGAACAAGAGCTTCCCCGATGGATGCATCGCCATGGGGGTGAAACTGCATGGTATAGCCTATAATATTGGCTACTTTATTGTACCGGCCGTCGTCGAGCAGTTTCATGGCATGAAGTATCCGGCGCTGGACCGGTTTGAGGCCGTCATAAAGATTGGGAACTGCCCGTTCCAGGATTACATAGGAAGCGTAATCCAGAAACCAGTCCTTGTACATTCCTTTCAGATGCAGCACCCGTCCCGTGCTTTCAGCCTCTGCTTCAGGCCGGGGAGCTTCCCTTCCTCCATCCATTTCAACAGGATCCATTGCTTCCATATAATGATACTTCCTTCAGACAGATTCGCATGAATTTAAACAGGTTACACTTCCTCATCAACGCGAAGGTTTTCGATAATGAATTTTTGCCGTTCCGGAGTATTCTTACCCATGTAAAAGTCCAGGAGTTCAGCGATGGAATCTTCACGGGTAAGCCGGACGGGCTCCAGACGAATGTCTTTGCCTATAAAATGCCGGAATTCGTCAGGCGAAATTTCTCCGAGGCCTTTAAAACGCGTTATTTCAGGATTGCTTCCAAGTTCTCTGATAGCCGCTTCCTTTTCCGCTTCCGAATAACAGTAGATGGTTTTTTGTTTGTTGCGCACCCTGAACAAGGGAGTTTGAAGGATGTACAGATGCCCTTTTCTTACGAGTTCGGGGAAAAACTGAAGGAAAAAGGTAATCAGAAGAAGCCGGATGTGCATCCCATCCACGTCGGCATCAGTGGCTATGACTACCTGGTTGTAGCGTAAATTTTCCAGTCCGTCTTCAATATTGAGAGCTGACTGAAGCAGGTTAAATTCTTCGTTTTCGTAAACAATTTTCTTTGTCAGTCCAAATGTATTCAGGGGTTTTCCTTTCAGGCTGAAGACGGCCTGAACAGCTACATCACGGCTTTTTGTAATACTGCCGCTGGCAGAATCTCCTTCGGTGATAAACAAGGTTGTTTCCAGCCGGCGCTCATCATCGGAATTGTAATGAATTTTGCAGTCGCGGAGCTTGCGATTATGAAGGCTTGCTTTCTTGGCCCGCTCACGGGCAAGTTTCTGAATGCTCGATATGGCTTTTCGTTCTTTTTCCGATTCCAGGATTTTCTTAAGCAGGATATCGGCCGTGGAAGGGTTTCTGTGAAGGTAATTGTCGAGTTGTTCCTTCACGAAATCGTTGATGAATTTGTTCACCGAAGGTCCTTCCGGTCCCATATCCTTGCTGCCCAGTTTGGTTTTTGTTTGCGATTCAAAAACAGGATCTTCAATCTTGATGCTGAGGGCTGCTATGATGGAACTGCGGATATCGGAAGCATCATAATCTTTGCGGTAAAATTCCCTGACAGTTTTTACGATGGCTTCGCGGAAGGCAGTAAGATGCGTACCTCCCTGAACGGTATGCTGGCCATTTACAAAGGTATAGTAGTCTTCGCCATATTGGTTGCCATGGGTCATGGCAATTTCGATGTCGTCACCCTTCAGATGGATGACCGGATAGAGGATATCGGTTGTAATATTTTCGGCCAGCAGGTCGAGAAGGCCGTTTCGCGAAATGTAGGGTTTCCCGTTGTAAATGATGGTGAGACCGGAATTCAGATAGGTATAATTCCGGACCATGGATTCGACATACTCGTCAATGAAACGGAAATGCCCGAACATTTTGTCATCCGGGTAGAAGATGACAAGAGTTCCGTTAGGCTGGGAGGCCGGCATTTCAGGTTGATCAGCAATCAGAATACCCTCGGCGTATTCAAGGCTTTTGACCTTTCCTTCGCGGAACGACTGAATGATAAACTTTGACGAGAGGGCATTGACAGCCTTGATACCTACGCCGTTCAGGCCTACCGACTTCTTAAATACCTTGGAATCGTACTTGGCGCCGGTGTTCATCCTGGAAACCACATCGGCCAGTTTACCAAGGGGAATGCCACGTCCGTAATCACGCACCCGCACCATCCTTTCCTGGATGGTAAGTTCAATGGTGTTTCCAAAGCCCATCATGAACTCATCAACGGAATTGTCAAGCACCTCCTTGAGCAGAACATAAATCCCGTCATCGGTTGAGGAGCCATCTCCCAGCTTCCCGATATACATTCCGGGCCTGCGGCGAATATGCTCCCGCCAGTCCAGGGTTCTGATCGATTCTTCCGTATAGGCAGCCGTCATACTACTTTTTCTCTTTCAGAGTTCAAAGATACGTAAATTGCTTCCGGCGCAATGACTATCTTTTCAACAGGAATGTTTATAAATAGAGGAGAATTGTTAAAAAATCACCTGCACAGACCAGTAAGCGAACCGCCTGCCTGCATCGCCGGCAGTTGATTTGAATGAAAACAGGTGTTTCTGGAAAATTCCCTCTAAATAACCATTGCTTTCATGTTCAGATGCACGTTGTAACCAGGTATGTAGGAACCGGTGGTATCAAAAATCCAGGTCCATTCCCTCAGGGAATTTCCTTCGTTGAGGTCAATTGCCAGCGAAGGGGTTGTTACTGTATTGCCCTCTTTCCTTGGGTAATGGATTTCACTTACATCGGTTATAAGGCAGGAGGGTGAAAAGTATTTAAGCAGGCTTATATGCTGATTTTGAATGGTTTGACGAAATGCTTCCGTCTGGTTTTTTTCAAGTGAACAGTGTTTTCTCAGGTAGTCAAGGATAAATGCGTCAAGCTGGCTGAGGATGTTTAATGAGACGGCCGATGTGTCGGAAGGGGAGTGTGCTTTTTTCAGCGTATCAAGGATGGGCGAGATGTCGGGTGTAAATAACACGGAAGGCGTGCTTCCGGCATAATTTTCAACAAAATCATGGGATAGAAGGATTCCGTTTCCTG
This sequence comes from Bacteroidales bacterium, assembly GCA_012517825.1. Classification (NCBI taxonomy): domain Bacteria; kingdom Pseudomonadati; phylum Bacteroidota; class Bacteroidia; order Bacteroidales; species Bacteroidales bacterium. Next base: position 12,851 of record JAAYUG010000091.1, read on the forward strand.
TGATATCAGCTTCAAGCAGGCTTACATTGTTGTATTTCTGCACTTTATGCTGTACCTGGGCTGGGTGGTGGATGTCAACCAGGGTTATTCTCCGGAATCGTCCTGACAGTTCTTCCAGAGGGAAGTCAAGCAGCCACCCGCTGCCGAAAACAATCAGATTGTCTTTTCCTTTCAGTGATTCAGCAAATTCAATAATATACTGATGGGCATTGAACAAATGAGACTGCCAGTTATGTGCTTCCCGCAGATAACGGTTCATAATTCCCTGCTGATCAGAAGGGAAATTCATTTTGCGAACCATGTTTTGCAAGGTGTTCTGGGCAGACATCCGGTTTATTGATTTGCACGGAGTTTATTCAATTCTGATTCCATCAGGTTCTGGAAAATCTGCATCAGCTGTCCGGGCTCCTCTGTACCCCATGAAGAGGGAGGTACAGGAGATAGCACCCTTACAATTATCTTCTTTCGTTTTTTGAACATAAAACCTTTCTTTGGAAGGGCTTCATGCGTTCCGTCAATGATTACCGGTACGATGGGTACTTTTACCCTGACGGCCAGGCGAAAGGCTCCTTCGCGGAAACGATGCATTTTGCCGTCGGGAGAACGGGTTCCTTCAGGAAATATCAGAACCGAATTACCCCGCCGTATTTCCTCTTCACAGCGGGCCAGCATTTTCAAATAGCTGCGGCCTTTCATCCGGTCAACCTCAATATACCGGTTCAGGCGCATGACGATCCCTAAAAAGGGAATCCGGAAATTCTGAATCTTTGATACCCATTTAAAGTTTCTCAACAGTCCGTATAGCACCATGATATCAGCCAGTGACTGGTGATTGGAAATGATAATGCATGGCTGGTCATCGCGGATGTTGTTCCGTCCTTCAAAACGAATGGTCCAGTATGGATTCACCAATGCATACATATAGCCCCATAAGGACGATGCATAGTGCAGCACCAGGCCCCGGCTGTCGAAGGGAAGCGTAATGAGCCAGACAGGAACAGCAATAAAAGCAAAAAGGATTGTGGCTGCTGCCCAGAAAGCCCATATAATCAGCGACATTATCAGATGAAATACTCTCATTCCTGAAAAAGCTTGTGCGTTTTATTCATGCCGGACAAATTGATGACAGGTTCTGTTTTCAAAAATACTCCATTGGCATAATAGTTGCTTAACCGAACAATGAAGATTTTTACTTTCCTGATACTTGCGTTAAATTTATACAATAATTTTATTACAATTCGTTTGATAATTAACACATTATGGAAAAGTGGCGTCAGACAGTGATTGTGCTGATTTTTTCCGCACTGGTTTATTCCGCAGGATTTCCTGTAATTGCCCAGCCTGCGGCTCATGATACCATTGTGCGTCTCGGAGGGAGGCGGATGATAGTGGATGTCATTTCTGTTTCAGCATCGGATGTGTCGTATAAAGATATTGGATCGGAAGAACTGCAGCAACTCAATCATAAGTATATTGAACGGATCATATACCGGAGCGGAAAAGTGGATATTTTCAATAAACCCGTCGTACAGCTCATTGATGAAAACAGGTGGGAAGCAGTTCTGATTACAGAAAATAAGGCCGATGTGGAAGGAATGTATGAGTATGGTCTGGTGCGTTCCTCTTCAAGTTCTGATGCCAGAAATATGAAGGCGGCCAAAAAGAGCGCCACCATCCGGCTTCAGAAGAGGGCTGCCAATATGGGAGCCAACGTGGTGCTGATCACAAAGTCCATTGCAGTTGGTGGATACGGCGAAACACCCGGTTATAACATGGAAGGAATTGCTTATGGTTTCCGGCCGCCTGCTGAAAAGAAACAGCAGGAAGAAAACAAATCCGAATAGCCTCTAATTTTCTCGTCCGGATATCAGAATAAGGCGGGCAGTAGAGTATTGAAAACCTCCGATGAAAGCGATGAAGGCAATTTATCTGCAATGGTTTTAAGGAGGTAATTTTCTTCCAGTCGGGCACCCTGCAGAGCCCCCGAAATAAGGTCAAGTTCTTTCTGAACATTGGTTCCGGTAAGTCGGATCTGGTTTATGTAGCCTTTTGCAACAGAAAGCTTAATGTGTACGGTTCCATAGGGAGTTTCTACCTCTCTTTCGAGCTGATAATCAGGCGAATAGGCGTAAATCCATTCCCAGGTATTAAATTTTGCGGCTGACAGCTCAATTATTTTTCTCTTGTCTTCGTCAGTCAGACTGTAAATGACTGCCCGGAAATGCTGAACAACAAAGGAGAACAGAAACTTTCTGAATGCATCCCTGTCGGGATTACTTAGAAAGGAAGCTATGTTCACAACCTCACTCCGGCGGGAATTCACTCCTTTGTGCGTATATTTTCCCGAAGGATGGAGTACCTGCTTCAGGTGTTCAAGATCAGAATCAAAAAGTAAGGTTCCATGGTGCAAGGTTCTCTGATGATATACATGTTCGGCATTCCCTGAAATCTTTTTTCCGTAGATCAGCAGATCATTTTTGTCACCTCTTTCGGCAGGAATGTGCAGTTCATTCAGTGCGAGAAGAACAGGGGCTGTACATGCTTCGAACTGAACCAGTGCACCTTCAGAACCGTTTCGTATGAAGGTGAAATTGAGATTTCCAGCGTCGTGATAAACGGCACCCCCGCCTGAAAGCCTTCGTGCAATGCGGATGTTGTTTTCTCCGGCAAAGAGGTAGTTAACTTCGGCAAGAGTAACCTGGTGTTTTCCGACAATAACCGACGGCTTGTCGGAATAAAGGAAGAAAACTTCATCCTCCATTTCTTTCAGGAGATATTCTTCTGCAGCGAGATTGAGGTAGGGGTCGGTAAAAGGACTGTCAATGGCCAGCATCCCGGGTAGTGTTATTTCGGTAAACGACGAACACGAATTTTCTGTACAACGCAAAAAAGGCAAATGCCAGCAGAACGCCCCATAACGCTCCGCAAACAACATCTCCGGGGTAATGAACACCCAGGTAAATTCTGCTGTATGACACGATTCCTGCCCAAATTAAAATGGCCCATGAGAACCATTTTCTGCGGAACAGCAGGGAAAGAAAGGTGGCCAGGGCAAAGACATTGGAAGCATGTGATGAGATAAAACCGTAGAGTCCTCCGTGGTAGTTGTGTACAAAATGAAGAAGGCCCTGCAGGGAAGGCTCATGGGAAGGGCGCAGACGATGAAACAGGTTTTTGAAAAGATGCACGGAAGTCTGGTCAGAGCATGCAATCAGCAAAACAACAAAGAGAATGATCAGCCAGGATTTTTTCTTAAAAGTCAGAATGATGAAAACGATCAGCAGAACATAAAGGGGAATCCATACGGGGATACGGGAGAAAAACCACATGATTTCATCCATCAGGGGAGAGTGCATTCCGTTAAGGAATAAAAGGATTTCTTTGTCGATTTCCAGCAGGGAATTCATGGATATTGGATTTAGTCTGATTCATTCAGGGTTTCCCAGAGAATATCCTTGAGCCGGTCAATATTGTATCCTGTTACTGATGAGATAAAAACCGTCTTTATTCCCGGAGGCAGATTCCGGCTGGTTTCGGTAATAATTTCGCGGTCGGCCAGGTCGGATTTTGTGATCGCCAGCACCCTTTTTTTGTCGAGCAGTTCAGGGTTGTATTTTTCCAGTTCGCCCAGAAGGATGTGGTATTCTTTTACAATATCAGACGAATCAACGGGTATCATGAACAGGAGAACAGAGTTCCTTTCAATATGGCGGAGGAAGCGCAAACCCAGGCCCTTTCCTTCGGCAGCACCTTCGATGATGCCGGGAATGTCGGCCATGACAAAAGAACGGTTATCGCGGTACGAAACAATGCCCAGGTTAGGAACCAGTGTGGTAAAAGGGTAGTCGGCAATTTTGGGTTTAGCTGCTGAAACGACGGAGAGGAGAGTGGATTTACCGGCATTGGGAAATCCAACCAGACCCACGTCGGCCAGCAGTTTGAGTTCGAGTATGAACCATCCTTCTTCTCCGGGTTCTCCCGGTTGGGCATACTTAGGAGCCTGATTTACCGGCGATTTAAAGTGGTCGTTTCCAAGGCCGCCTCTTCCGCCCCGGAGCAGAATTTTTTCTTCTCCGTCTTTGGTAATTTCGGCGAGGATTTCATCACTGCCATCCCTGCGGGCAATGGTTCCAAGCGGAACTTCGATAACAACGTCTTTTCCGTCGGCTCCATGCTGGAGGGCGCCGCGTCCCGGTTCCCCGTCGCCGGCTCTTATGTGCCGCTGGTACTTCAGGTGAAGAAGTGTCCATAGCTGGGCATTCCCTTTTAAAATAATATGTCCTCCCCGGCCTCCGTCTCCTCCATCCGGACCACCACGGGGGATGTATTTTGCCCTGAGAAAATGCACACTTCCCGCCCCTCCTTTACCTGAGCGGAGATGAATCTTTACGTAATCGATGAAATTAGACTCTGCCAATATCAGATTAAATTAACCGTTTTGCCAAGCGCAAGGTGTTTCTCATCATCCGGGTAAAAAAAGAGCACAAAGCCTGGTAGAAAACCAAAATCTTTGCGCTCTATGTATCGTATTATTTATGCTGGTCAATTACATCACAAAGCCTTTGAAAGATTTCGTCAATGGAACCTACACCATTGACGGGAAAGAATTTTTTCTGGGCTTCGTAATACCGGATTACAGGAGCGGTTTCCCGGTGGTATACACGGATCCGGTTTTCAATAACTTCAACATTCTGATCATCGGCCCTTCCTGATTCTTTTCCGCGGTTAAGAAGGCGTTTAACCAGTTCCTCATGCGGCACTTCAAGGGCAACCATCAGGGTTATGGAAGTATTTTTGCCTGTCAGCAGGGTATCAAGAGCCTCTGCCTGCGAGGTTGTGCGGGGGAACCCGTCGAAAATAAACCCGTTCACCTTCCCGTTTTCATCAAGTTTACGGCCTATCATTCCAATGACAACGTGATCGGGAACAAGTTCGCCCTTATCCATATACCGTTTTGCTTCCTTTCCAAGTTCCGTCTGTGCAGCCAGTTCTGCGCGAAGAATATCGCCGGTGGAAAGATGGACAAGACCATACTTGTCAATCAGTTTTGCACTTTGTGTTCCCTTTCCTGACCCCGGAGGGCCGAACAATACTACATTCAACATACCAAAACAGTTTTAACGTTTTTTTGATTCACTTTCAATATAAACATCAGGATGATTCCTTCCAAACCGGTTGTAATCAAGCCCGTACCCAACAATGAACTGCGGTGGAATTTCGAGCCCTACATAATCGGGCCGGAAACCCGGTTTACAGGCTTCCTTCTTAAAGAAGAGGGTGGCAATCTTAACTTCAGCGGGGTGATACGATTGCACAGCGGCCAGAATATGTTCAATGGTAATGCCGGTATCAATGATGTCTTCCAGGATAACCACCGTTCTGTTGCTCAGGTCTTCATTGATTCCGATCAGGTCGTAAACTTCGCCGGTAGTTGATGAGGCAGAATACGATGCCAGTTTAACAAACGAAATCTGGCAGGGTATGGTGAGATGCCGGCTCAGATCTGCAATAAACATGTAGCAACCGTTCAGCACTCCCAGAAAAATCACATCCTTGCCTTTAAGGTCTTTGTTGAGCTGGCGGGCCATTTTTGATACGGCTCTCTGAATTCTGGCTGAAGGGATAAAAAGCCTGAACTCTTTATCCTGGATATGGATTTTTTTCATATTTTAGGCATTGTAATTTTTCCGTTGCGAAAATACGAATTCTGCCGAATTAACGGCTAACATAATTCTGATGCTATGCAACCGCTGGTGAGTATAATAATGGGAAGTACAACGGACTATCCGGTGATGGAGGAAGCTGCCAAAGTGCTGAATGATCTGAAGATTCCCTTTGAAATCAATGCATTGTCGGCGCACCGTACCCCTCTGCAGACCATTGAGTTTGTAAAGAATGCCTCGGGGAGGGGAGTGAGGGTTTTTATTGCCGGAGCAGGCGGCGCGGCTCATCTTCCCGGAGTTGTTGCAGCCGTTACCCCCCTGCCCGTAATAGGTGTCCCGATTAAGTCGTCTATTTCACTTGACGGATGGGATTCGGTGCTTTCCATTCTTCAGATGCCTCCGGGCGTACCGGTCGCCACCATGGCACTGAACGGAGCAAGAAATGCGGGGATTTTTGCAGCCCAGATTCTTGCGCTCACCGACGGGGAGATCATGCAGCGGATGATTGCCTTCAAGGCCGACCTCGAGAAAAAGATCATCAAGGCCAACCAGGATCTGTCACAGATCAAATTTGATTACAAGGTGGGCTGATCCGCCGGCCGGCGGACTCCGGTTCACCGCACTGGTATGGGCCGGAAAATTACTTTTCTGTTGTTTTTCTTTTGTGCAGTATGTATTCTGATACCTGCATACAGCCAGTATTTTCCTGCAGGTGCCCGTATCAGGGGAATGGCCGGTGCCGGGCTTCTGCTGGAAGATCCGTTCAGCGGATTCTGCAATCCGGCCGGACTGGCAGGGCTTAAAAATGCTGAAATTGCCGCATCGCATGAGATGCCTTACCTGATGAATGACTTGTCGGTAAGCAGTTTGACTTTCGCTTTCCCTGCAAGCCCCGGAGTGTTTGGATTCAATGGCTCCTCAGCAGGTTTTTCCCTCTGGAGAGAAACCAGGACAGGGGTTTCTTTTGCACGGAAATTTGGTTCCCGGTTCAGCGCCGGACTGCAAATCGACGGCTTTTTTGCAAGGGTTCCGGATGATATTCCTGTGCGGCCTGTATTTACCTGGGAGGCTGGCCTGCTCAGTCAGCCTGTAGCCGATCTGCTGGTAGGAGTTCATCTCTTCAATCCTTTACATGCCGACTATCCCGATACGCGAAACCAGCGTTTACCGGTAAGTTTTGCTTTCGGGGCGGGCTACAGGTTTGCAAAAAAATTCTTGCTGGCCGCTGAGGCAGAAAAAGACCTTCTATATCCCATTGCATTTCGTATTGGCATCGAGTACGAACCGGTTAAAAATGTCTTCCTTCGGTATGGTTATAATTCGGTAAACGGTTATGCCGCGGGCTTTGGGCTCCGCATCAGCCATTTTGTAATTGATGCGGCTTTTACAAGGCATCTGCAACTGGGTTATACACCCTCTTTGTCTCTGGGTTATGTTTTTTAAAATGTATTCAATCCGGTTATTGTGCTTCAGAATATGTGTTGCCATATCCTTATGGCTGCTTTCTCCGGTTATGGGGTCTTCCCAGGAAATAAACGATGTACCGGATGAAACAACGGAAAATGCAGCAGTTGAATCAACGGAGCGATGGGAAGAATTTGAAGAAAATGAAGCCTTTGCAGGGAAGCTGGCCGATCTGCGTCTTCACCCGGTTCGAATCAATCAGGCTGATAAAGAGGAACTCGAACGATTGTTCATGCTGAACGAGTTTCAGGTGCTGGCTCTTCTCGATTACCGCAAAACGTACGGGTCTTTTTCAAGTCCTTATGAACTGGCCAATGTTCCAGGTTTCTCAACAGATCTGGCAAGGCAGGTCAGCGGATTTGTAATAATTGAACCAGACAAATGGGATGTGCCCTCTGTAAAGGAAGCGTTTATGCAGGGGAAACACACCCTGATTCTCCGGTTGCAGGAACCCATGCAGAAGCAGGCGGGTTACCGGGATGGATATTATCAGGGAAGTCCGCTGAAGTTTTACTTACGGTATGCTTACCGGTACAATACATCTTTTTCAGCAGGGTATACCATGGAAAAGGATCCCGGAGAGCCGTTTCCTTATTTTCCGGCCGGAAGTCTGGCCGATTTTACATCAGCCTATATAAGGACGGATCAGAACGGAATCCTGCGTCGTTTTGTTGCCGGAGATTATCAGCTTGCTTTCGGACAGGGACTTGTCATGTGGAATAGTTATGCAACAGGGAAAGGCAGCGGGCTTATTGACTTCCGGAGAAGGGCTGAAGGCATTTGCCGGTTTTCTTCAGCCGAAGAGAACAGATTCTTTCGGGGCGCAGCAGGAACTTTGGGGTTGGGAAATACGCAATTCTCCTTCTTTTTTTCCAGCAAGCCGGTTGATGCCAATGTTACCCGGTTTGACAGTTACAGCAATCAGGTACTCGAGTTTTCCAGTCTTCTGACGACAGGGTATCATGCAGCACCTGATGAAATACGTAACCGGAAAAGTGTGGATCAGACAGTAATCGGCATGAATGCAACTGCCGCTTTTAGTGATTTCCGAATCGGGACAACATGGGTGCATTACAGCTTTGATGGTTTCTGGAGGCCTTATCCTGAGCCCTACAGACTGTATGTTTTCCGGGGCCGAGAAAATACCGTTGGCGGAATCGACTGGCAATTTCAGCGCGGCGATTTTTTTCTGTTTGGTGAATGGGCTATGACATCGAACAAAGCAGCAGCGTGGAATGCGGGTTTTCTCCTGAAGCCTGACCCTGCTGTCATGGCTTCGGCAGGCTTAAGAAAATATGCTCCTGCGTTCAATAATTTGTTTGCAAGACCGTTCGGAGAAACATACAATGGTTCCAACGAGGAGGGAATCTATTGCGGCTTAGAGCTTCAGATTTTCCGGAATATCACTGTTAAAGGATACATTGACGTTTTTGCTTTTCCATGGCTGAAATATGAGGTTGATGCACCTTCGGAAGGATCGGAAAAAATGCTTCAGGTATCATGGAATCCCGAAAAAATGCTTTCCATGTCTTTAAGGTTCTCTGTTGAATCAAAAGAAAAAAACGGCATCTCAGACAAAAATGGTTTAACAGCTCTGAGTACTTACAATACCCGGAATGTCCGGTACTATCTGGAGCTCAATCCTTCAGAGGAGTGGAGTTTCAGAACAAGAATGTATGCCGGGATGTTTCATACGAACAACAGCAATGCAAAAATTTCAACCATGTTGGCTGAGGATGTTCTCTGGAACCTTACGGGCAGGAAAGTGAGAATAACCATGCGATACGCCCTGTTCGATATTCCTGATTACGAGAGCCGTCTGTATGCATACGAAAATGATGTACCTATGGTTTATTCCGTGCCTTCTTTTTACGGTAAGGGAACACGTATTTACATTCTGGGCCTTTTCAGGCCGGTTCGGTGGCTGGAAGCAGGCATCAAGATAGCCGGCACGTCGTTTTTGAACAGGTACGAAATAGGAAGCGGAGAAACCCGCATCGGAGGAAACAGAAAGACAGACCTGGGTTTTCAATTGCGCCTTTCCCTCTGATGCGCAATGTAGGTCAAATCCATAGTTCTTGGGTTTACTGCAAATCGCCCCGGGAACGCATTACATTAAAAAGAGTTTGCTGAAAGTTTTCAGCCGGAGAAGGTGCCGGCGAAAGGATCAGCTTTCCGTCGGGCCCGATAAGAAAATATGTTGGGAAAGCCCTGATGTCATACTCTTTTAGAATGTCAGGCTGTTGTCCGTAGTGAAGAAAGGTCCAGGAATAATCATTTTGGTTCAGAAAATCCGTCACTTTCTGAAGTGTCGGATCGGCCAGAATGGTGACGATTTCAAAATAGCCTTTCAGCTTTTTGTAGAGGGTATTCAGCATTTCAAATTCTTTAAGGCAACTGTAGCTGGAGCAGTAGCAAAAATTGAGATAGACATACCTCCCCTTAAAATCTTCGAGTGATTTGAAATTTCCCTGGCTATCCTGCAGCCGGAAGGAAGGAGGAGGGTAACCGGCCATCAGCCGGGTTACTTTTTTCAGGATGTTGGCCGCAACCGGGCGGAACATTACAACCTGTCCTTGCAACCTGAAGGAATCGAGGACATGAATTATGGCATTCCTGTTAAAACTGTTCCGGTAAAATTCATCATGGAGATTTTTCAGGATGACAAGGTCGCGCAAGGTGTCTCCTTTAAATACGTCATCGGCTGCAAGGATTCTTCGGAGTGTGGTATAGCTCTGCTTACGGTTTATAACATCGTAAATAGCTTTCCCGGTATCGGTTCTGCCAAAATAGGAAAAGTAGGAATCGTAAATTCTGTGAAACAATTCCATGTATGCCGGGTTTTCAAACAGAACAGGATGATTCCTGAAATACATGGCCGAAAGGCTCCGGGCTTTGTACTGACTGGCAATACACCTGAGAATAGCGGTCTTATATAAAAGGTAATCGGAAAAGTACGGATGGTTGATCCCATTAAAATGCCTGAGAATGGTTTCGACGGCTGTATCGGCTGATGCCGGATCGGGTGGACCGTAAACCGAAAGCGCAAACTGGCTGTAATAAGGGCCGTAAATACTGTCAAAACGGGTGATCAGGTGGTTCAGTTCGCGGGAATCTCCGGTCACCGGCAGAAGATGCACTTCTTCCTCGGTAAAATACGGATTGAGCCGGTCTGCTTCCGTCTTATCAGCCCTGGGAGGGAGATTGATATGGTAGTCTTTTCCCGGTTCGGCATATAAATAAACAAAATATTTCCCCAGATGCCAGAAAACCAGGGAGGTTCGTTCCAATTGAAATTCCAGTGAGAAGCATCCATTGGCATCGGCAGTTGCTTCCGCCAGGATTTTTTCCTGATACGTGATATATTCCTCATAGGTTCTGAGGGAAATTTTGGAACCGGCATAACTGACTTCACATCCCGAAATCTGCACGTTTCCGCCATATACAATAGCGACAGAAGCAAAACCTAACGACAGCACCAGCAGGAATCGGCTCATTCTCTTTTACTCTTTCAGATTGATGGCTTTTGGCACAAAGGGGGAAGCATCGCCTCCGTTGCGGATGATATCCCGCACAATGGATGAATTAATGGAACTGTGTTCCGGCATGGTAAGGAGAAAAACAGTCTCAATTTCGGGGTGCAGGGCTTTGTTAACCTGAGCAATGGCCCTTTCATATTCAAAGTCAGCAGCTGTCCTCAGGCCCCTGAGGAGGTAACGGGCTTTCCGCTGCCGGCAAAAGTCGACTGTGAGGCCCGTATAGGTTGTAACTTCCACTTTGGGTTCATCCTGAAATACCTGCCGGATCCATTTCATTTTCTTTTCCAGAGGAAAGTAGCTGTCTTTCAGAACATTCTGGCCTACTGCGATGATGATTTTGTCGAACAATGGCAATGCTCTTCGCACGATGGATTCATGGCCGATGGTAAACGGATCAAAGGATCCCGGAAATACAGCTATTTTTTCCATACCATTAAAAATTAAAAGCACGTGTTGCAGAAACCGTATTATAATGATACAAACCAGACGGTTAGCTTACACAGCCGGCCGTCTGATCTGATATTGCCCTGCCTGATCGAACTTCGGTAAGGTTCTTTCAGGAATTCATCCGAAAGGTAGTTAATATTCCCTAATCTGCAAACCTCCAAAGACCACGTCGGCCTTGATAAAGAGGTGGGCAGAATCCTTTACGAAAGCCGGACTTTCATATTTAACGGAACCAAAAGCTGCATTATTGCCATTGGGCATTTCGGCTCCTCCAAATACGGCGTTGGCTTCAATACGAAGGGGAATGTCTTTGGATACCTTGATTTCCGTTGCTCCAAAAACTGTATGAATCTGCACAAGCATAGGTTCTGTGCCTTCGGGTTTAATGTCACGAAGATCAAATACGCCTTTTCCGAAGATAATGTTGTATTCTCCCGAGCCAACTTCCTCTCCTGTCCATCGTTTTTCACCGAAAATGACGTTATGCTCGCCTTCGGAATGAGTGGAAAGCACGTTGGTTCCCAGCATAATCCGGATGCCGATCCAGATGAAGAGAAAGGCAAACAGAAACTTGAAAAGCGGAAAATCCACATTAAATATAACGCGGATAACAATTGAAATTCCAATGAGGATGAACAATATCCCCCAAAATAATCCGGCACTCATTTTCATGGTTTTTTAAGTTTATACGTTTGTCAGTAAATTTTATGGTGCTAAGATAGGGGATCCCTGCAACGGGATGCAATTGAATTCCGGTAAAACGGCGGTAGTAACCGGTAAACCAGATGTCCTGAAAGACCAACGTGCAAAATGCAGAAACGGGGATGCAAGAACAGGCCTGATGCGGGGGTAATTTAATCCATGAGTGCCAGCTTAAATACTTCCATTATATTGCTTACATAATGGAAGGTGATTCCTCTCAGGTATATCTCGTTGATTTCACTTATATCTTTGCGGTTTTCTTCGGAGAGAATAATGTCTGTAATCCCGGCGCGTTTGGCTGCCAGTATTTTTTCCTTGATACCGCCCACGGGCAATACTCTTCCCACCAGGGTAATTTCACCTGTCATGGCCAGGAAGGGCTTAACTTTACGCTGGGTAATTGCCGAAGCGATGGATGTGGCCATGGTGATCCCGGCCGAAGGGCCGTCCTTTGGAATGGCTCCTTCAGGAACATGCACGTGAAGATCATGGTTTTCGAAAAAGTCGGCCGGAATGGAAAGTGACTCGGCATGCGCTCTTACATATTCCAGGGCTATGGTAGCCGATTCCTTCATCACATCACCCAGGTTCCCGGTAAGGGTGAGTTTACCTTTTCCTTTGCTGATACTTGTTTCAACAAAAAGGATTTCTCCTCCCACCGATGTCCAGGCCAGCCCACAAACCACTCCGGGAATTTCGTTCCCGATGTACTTTTCTTTGATGTATTTCGGAGGGCCCAGAATTTTTTCAATGGTGGCTATATCGGGCGAAGAATCGGGTTTTCTTCCGAAGGCAATTTCACGGGCATAATGGCGCATGATTTTAGCCAGGGTCTTATCAAGCTCGCGGACGCCTGATTCCCGCGTATACTTTTCAATAATGTACTCCAGCACCTCCGGTTTAATGTCAACCTGTTTTTTCTTCAGACCATGGGCTTCAAGCTGCTTGGGAATCAGATGCCGGCGGGCAATTTCTATCTTTTCTTCCACAATATATCCGCTCACTTCAATCAGTTCCATGCGGTCGAGCAAAGCAGGCTGAATGGTTGCAGTAGTATTGGCCGTAGCAATGAAAAGCACCTTCGACAGATCATATTCCATTTCAAGGTAGTTGTCGTAGAAGGCATTGTTCTGTTCCGGATCGAGCACTTCAAGCAAAGCAGAAGATGGATCCCCGCGGAAATCCTGCCCTACCTTATCCACCTCATCGAGGACAAAAACCGGATTGGAGGATTTGGCCTTTTTAATGTTCTGGATAATTCGTCCGGGCATAGCACCGATATAGGTTTTTCTGTGCCCCCGTATTTCTGCCTCATCATGAAGTCCGCCAAGTGACATTCTGACATATTTTCTGCCAAGGGCACGTGCAATGGATTTGCCCAGTGAAGTTTTACCCACGCCGGGAGGACCGTAAAGGCAGAGAATGGGTGATTTCATATCTCCTTTGAGCTTCAGCACGGCCAGGTGTTCAAGAATCCTTTCCTTTACCTTTTCCAGGCCGAAATGATCCTGATTGAGAATCTGTTCTGCCTTTGCCAGGTCAAAACGGTCTTTGGTATAATATTGCCAGGGAAGTTCCAGCAGGGTGTACAGGTAGTTCAACTGGACGGAATACTCGGCAGATGCCGGATTGATTCGCTGCAGTTTATCCAGTTCTTTTTCAAATGTTTCAGCGACTTCGCGGCTCCATTTCTTACGTGCCGCTTTCTTCTGCATTTCTTCAATTTCCTGTTCAAGAGGATTTCCGCCCAGTTCGTTCTGGATGGTTTTCATCTGCTGGTGCAGAAGGTATTCTCTCTGCTGCTGGTCGAGTTCTGATTTAACTTTTGCCTGGATATCGTTTTTCAGTTCGAGCATTTGCACCTGCCGGTTAAGATATTCCAGCAGGCGGTGCGCCCGTTTCTTCAAATCGTTTATTTCCAGCAGTCTCTGTTTTTCCTGTGTGGTGAGTTCGCTGTTGGAACTGATAAAGTTGATCAGAAACGAAGAGCTTTCGATATTTTTAACTGCAAACGAAGTTTCCGGAGGAATGTTTGTCGAAAGCTGGATTATCCGGAGAGCAGTTTCTTTAAGGCTTTCTACCAGCGCCTGGTATTCGGCATTGTTCGGGCTGGGGTGTACATCTTTCAATTCATGCACCCTGGCTGTAATATACGGCTCTTCCGAAAGGATTTCATCAATGGCAAACCGTTTTTTTCCCTGGATAATCACCGATGTGCCTCCATCGGGCATTTCAAGAATTTTCACCAGCTGGGCTACAGTGCCAATTTTATAGAGATCGTCATGATGGGGCTCCTCGGCATCGGGGTCTTTCTGGGCAACCGTTCCGATAATCCGGTCTTTCTTATACACTTCACGGATGAGGCGGATGCTTTTTTCCCTTCCTACCGTTATAGGAAGAACGACCCCGGGGAAAAGCACGGTATTGCGGAGAGGCAAAATCGGCAATTGTTCAGGAACTTGCGATTTGTTCAGATGATTCTCATCCTCTTCGGCAATCAGGGGTATGAAGTCGGAGTTTTCGTCAACAGGTCCGGAGATATAAATGTTTTTAAAACGCTGGTCAATACTATCACTCATACTATTTTTTTCCTCCTGCTATGTCAGTTTGTCGTAAAGGAATACCAACAAGCATTATGTCAATAATTATGCCATTCATACAAAGTTAAAGAATACCGGCTTTTTGCCGATACTTTCCGGTAAGGTTAAACACGTCATGAAGAATCTGCTCATCGATAGCGGTCATGGTTCTATTCCTTCGTTCCATCATCCTCCGGGCCGTTTCAATTGCCTTTTCCGGCTGAAAGGTTTTCCAATCTGAGGGTCCGCCCCAGCTGAAAGAAGGAATAAACTTGGGAAGAAACCCGGCACCAAATGCATTTACACTCACTCCTGCCACGGTACCGGTATTAAACATGGAAGAAATACCGCATTTGCTGTAATCTCCCATCATGAGGCCACAGAACTGCAAGCCTGTTTCGGTGAATTCTTCCTCTGCATAACTCCAGACGCGCACAGGAGCATAGTTGTTTTTGAGATTGGAGCAGTTGGTGTTGGCTCCCATGTTTACCCATTCGCCAATTACTGCATTACCGATGAACCCGTCATGGGCTTTGTTGGAATTGCCAAATACAATGCAGTTATTCACTTCCCCTCCGATTTTGCACCCCGGGCCGAATGTGGTAGCACCATAAATGCGTGCTCCCATTTTGATGACAGAGTGTTCGCCAAGGTAAAGCGGGCCGCGGATCAGCGCTCCCTCCATGATTTCTGCATGCCGGGAAATATAAATCGGGCCGGTCTCCGTATTCATGATGCAGGGTGCCACAATCGCACCTTCCTCTATGAAAATCTGTTGTCCGATGCAGGTTACGTGCGAAGGGAGGGTAGCAGACACTTTGTTGCTGGTAAAAAGGGTGAAATCGGAAAGAAAAACATCCCTGTTCATGCGATAAAGTTCCCAGGTGCGGTGCATAATGAGCGGATTGCCATCAAATTGCAGGGTCCTGAAAGGAGGAATTTTTCCCTGGACAAATTGTTCGGCATCGTATCCGTTCAGGCGAAGAGCCAGTATTTTCTGATCCTTCATCAGGGCTTCCCTTTTTCCGAGACTGGCGAGCCGTTCAGCCAGGCCGTTATACGGCAATACGGCGCTGTTAATCAGTATGTTGTCGTCAGTAAGTTCCAGCGGATATTTTTTCTGCAGGTGATTTTCAGCGGCGATGGAACAGGTTTTTCCGAGGATTTTTTCCCAGCGCATGCGGTTAGAAGCCATACCCAGCCAGATTTCAGCAACTGGCCTGGTAAAGGTAAAAGGCCGCAGGTGAATCCGCGCATCATCCTCAAAAAGAACCGGATGCATATTCATAGAATACAAAAGGGTGTCATGCCCCTCAGGCCGATGACACCCCGGTTATGAAAAGTAAGTTCTCCTATTTGTTTTTCTTTTCCAGATGGTTCTTGTAACGGTTCATGAACTTGTCAACACGTCCGGCTGTGTCAACCAGCTTCATCTTACCCGTGTAAAAGGGATGGGAAGTATTGGAAATTTCCAGCTTTACCAGCGGATATTCCACACCGTCAATCTCAATGGTTTCCCTTGTGGCAACAGTTGACTTGCTGATAAACGTAGTGCCGTTCGACATGTCTTTGAACACAACCAGCCGGTAGTTCTTCGGATGAATATCCTTCTTCATAAAATCAGCTCTTTAATTTTTGGCTTGCAAAGATAATGAAAAAAACAATATTTCAAATTCATTCTTCAACATGATGTTGACGGATATCAAATCTGGAAGCTTTTTCAACCGCCTCGGGCATAAACCTTTTGAAGGGTCTGGTTGGGTCGAAAAGATACCGGTAGGTAACGTGGATTTTGGCCAGTCTTGCTCCGACGGCTTCGTAAAGGGAGCGCATTTTGGGATTAAAGTCGCCCACCCATGATAATTCAATTTCCTTATAGTGAAGATAAGGTTTGCTGAAAAAAACCTTTTCAAGTTGCCGGAAGATGGCCGATTCCACGCCCGTATTCTGGAATCGCGGCACTACGCCCGCCACCATGGCCCTTACCCGGTTGATTTTTTTGGTTTTCTTGTAATAAAAGAACCTGATCATATTCCAGAGGTTCATTTTTCCGTTGAAATGTTTCAGGATCTGGTTGATATCGGGAAACATGATGAAGAATCCTATGGGTTCATCATCGTGATAGGCAAACCAAACCAGATTTTCATCTATAACAAATCGGGCTTTGTTAATGGTATTGCGTACGGTCTGGGGATCAAGAGGCGTATAGTCTTCCTTGAACACCGCCCAGGCTTCGTTGTAAATCTTCACCATGTCGGCAATGAACTTATCCTGTTCCCTGAAAGTGAAGTGTTTGAAGCGGAAATTCTGCCGGCGGCTGATCCAGTCAGCTATTTTCCAGAATCGTTCCGGGAAAGGTTTGCGTATATCAAGGTGGTAGCTGAACTGCCGGAAATATTCTTTAAAGCCGTACTCTTCGAAAAGGTTTCGGTAATAAGGAAGGTGGTAAGGCATGCCCATGCCGGGATGGGTGAATCCTTCAATGAGCAGTCCCCAGTTGCTGTCGTTTTCACCGAAATTGATGGGGCCGTCCATGGCTTCCATTCCTTTTGACCGGAGCCATTCGCGGGCGGTGTCAAACAAAAGGCGGGAAGCTTCTGTGCTGTTGATGCATTCAAACATTCCAATTCCGCCGGTAGGCTGGTCATTTTCGTATGCTTTAATGCGGTTGTAAAAGGCGGCAATTCTGCCAACAGGGTTGCCTTTGTCGTCCAGCAGAATCCATCGGTCGGCTTCTCCGTCCTTAAGAAAATTATTCTCTTCCGGATTGAACCGTGATTCAGTTTCCGAATCAAGCGGACAAACCCACCAGGGGTCGTTTTTGTATATGATTCTGGGCACCTCCAGAAAAAGAGAACGTGTCTTCCTGTCGCGTACCGGTAATATTTTCATAGCATCCTGTTTTGTCTGCCGCCGGCTGAACCTGATTTTCGCCTGAACTTGCCATCAGAGGGTGTACCATTTTTTCAGATAATCAGGCTGCGCTTCAGCGTGTTTCACATGAAAAAACTCGTTTTTCCTTGGATTGTAAATATAATCTTTTTTCCAGGCATCAATGTTTTGAATAACGGCACGAAGGCTGTCGGTGAAATAGACGATTTCTTCGTTGGTGGTAGTAGGATGCAGAGACCATCTCACCCATCCCGGCTTTTTGGAAAGATCGCCTGAATTGATGAGCTGGGTAATTTCACGGGATTTTTCATAGCTCACTTCCAGCAGATAATGGCCGTAAGTTCCTGCACAGGCACATCCTCCCCTTACCTGAATTCCGAACCGGTCGTTTAAAAGTCGTACAATCAGGTTAAAATGAATTTCGGGATGATAGAAGGAAAAAATGGGCAGTCGTTCTTCCACCTTGTCGGCAAGAATTTTTATTCCGGGCACTTTGCGAAGTTCATTCAGGGCAAGCCGGGTAATTTCCTTTTCTCTTGCGGCCATGATCACCGGGTTCATTTGTTCTTTCAACCGTATGGCGAGGGCTGCGCGTATTGCCTGCAGAAAGCCCGGCGTGCCACCGTCTTCCCTTGCCTCAATGTCATCCACATACTTGTAGCTTCCCCAGGGATTGGTCCAGTCAACCGTACCGCCACCCGGCTGGTCAGGTACTTCGGAATGGTAGAGGCTTCGGTCAAATATCAGAACGCCTGAAGAACCGGGGCCACCAAGAAATTTATGCGGGGAGAAATAGATGGCATCGAGTTTTTCCATGGGATCGGAAGGATGCATGTCGATGATATCGTATGGGGCCGAAGCGGCAAAGTCAATAAAAACTATTCCTCCGTTTTCGTGCATGATGCGCGCCAGTTCCCGGTAAGGCGGCCGGATCCCCGTAACATTTGAACAGGCGGTAAATGCTCCGATCTTAAATGGCCGGTCTTTGTATTTTCTTATTTCTTCCCGCAAAACATCCGGATTTACAAGCAGGTCGGGTGTAGGCGGAAGAATGACCACGTCAGCCATGGTCTCATACCACGAGGTGTGGTTCGAATGGTGCTCCATGTGGGTTATGAAAACAACCGGACGATCCGGCAGTTTGAAACATTCCTTTACATGCACCCGGGAACACCCTTTGAGGGAAAGAATCCGCTGAAGCTTGTTCACTACTGTTGTCATTCCTGAACCGGCAGTGATGATAACATCGTTTGGTCCGGCATGAACATGCTCCTTAATAATACGGTGTGCCTCATGATATGCCAGAGTCATCCTTGTACCGGTTTCCGTGGTCTCTGAATGCGTGTTGCCGACAAAAGGGCCGAATTCTTCCAGAAGTTTCTGTTCAATCGGATGATAAAGGCGTCCGCTGGCCGTCCAGTCGGCATAAACCACCTTTTGCCTTCCATACGGCGATTCAAAGCTGGCATCAATGCCCACAATCTTTTCCCGGTACGGTCTGAAATACTCTTCGAGGTTTCCTTCTTCCCGGTTCATAATACACCTGTTTAGGTTCAAAGATCATTAAAAAAACGTAAACAGAAAGTGTTATATATCACCATCAGTAGGTAGGAATGATTCTCCGGTCAATCAGTACGAACAAAATAATGATCAGGGCAGAATACATCAGGTGCAATTTAACAGGTATATAGGATTGGGGAGGTATTTTCAGGTGGAAGTAGTTATAGGCTATCAGAACAATTTTTTCGAGGACAAAAATGATCACCGTGGCCAGAGGAACTCCCTGAAGGCCGTAAAACTGAATCAGGAAAAGACTCAATGCTACATTCAGAAAAATTTCCACCACGGAAACCCACATCATCACACTGGTTTTGCGCAGTCCGATGAGAATGGTCTGTGGGAAAACCAAGCGGCTGATTATCAGCAAAAGATAAATCATAAAAATATCTGACCCACGTCGGAAGGCCGGATTGAAAAGATGGATAAACAGCCAGTTGCTGAAAAGGAGCAGAACCATGGATAGAGGAAAGAGCGCATTGATGAGCCGGATGGATTTGTGCCTGATTTTTTTCAGCACTTCTGAAATGTTGCCCGTGGTGGAAAATTCAGGAATCATGGCGGCATGCAGACCGTTGGCCAGCATGACGACCAGGGGGAATTCCTTGGCACCATAACGGAAATAGGCAAAATCTTTTGCATTGAATTTGTTGGCCACAATGAACCCATCAATATACTGTGCCGAACCGCTGAGCAGGGTGCTGATAATCAACGGCCAGGCATAATGCAGATGGGTCTTCATGAATTCCCATGAAAAAACCGGTTCAGCATATTTAACCAGCAAAAAAACCAACCAGATTACCCTTGGAATAGTAGCAATAATAAGTCCTGTAAATGCTTCCTTTATTCCCATGCCCAGCCAGACCGGAATCAAAGTGCCGGCCAGAATAAGGGCATGGCTCAGAAAACCATACAGCAAAACCAGGGATGATTTATTCCGGAGGATATAAATGTATTCAATCAGGTTTGAAGGGTTGCTGATCAGGAAATAGATAAGCACCAGACCAAAATAAGGGACTTTCTTTGCTTCACTGAAAACATGCAGGTTCCCCTGGAGGGTCAGCCCGAAAATGACGAAGAGCAGACTGAACAGGCACAACAGCAGGAATGCGTTCCAGATTTCCGGAGATTTGCGGTCGGTTTTGATTCCGGGGAAAACGGGATTGCTGTTGTAGAGCGATAAAAACGACTGAATAATTCCGGTCACCCAAAAGAAACTGGCAATATTCACCATAAACATCATGAGCTCAAAATCGCCGATATCTTTGGGGCTGTAAAACTTCGACAAGGCAATACTGACAAGCAGAAAGGTAGTAAAGCGCAACAGATTGTATATCTGCAGGCTGGAGATATTGTTGACGTATTTTCCTGCTTGAAATTTCAACCTTTATCTGTCAGAAAAACAAGGGCATAAAGATACACATTTTCCTGAGACCTTTTTCCCTGGTTTGTACACTAAAAAATTAATTCTTAATTTTGCATTCCCTTTCAGGATGTTTAAGAAATTATCCTGAAAACATGGTGGATGTAGCTCAGTTGGTTAGAGTGCCAGATTGTGGCTCTGGAGGTCGCCGGTTCGAGCCCGGTCTTCCACCCTTACGGAAGTAAGAAAACACGAACAGACGGTTGACGAACATTGTCAACCGTCTGTCGCTTTTGAAGGGCCTCGGGTTCCTGCTTCGTACAGCTAATTCCTCTAATAAAACTGAAGGGATTACAGAAAATCTTTCTGCAACCCCTTCATCAACCCAAAACTAACCAACCAACTAACCTAAATCCAACCTATGAGAGTTTAAATCCATTCTTTACTTAGCATCCATGGTTCAACAGCCATGGGTTCTTCCTTATCGGAGACCGGAAGCCCTGTGAAGTATTCCCCGAGCATCCATGCTTCCACTTCCTGAACAGGCTCGTAGGAGACATCTCCCATAAACAGTTCCGGACAAAGCATCCACGATTCTACCGTCACAACTTCCGAAGCAACTGATGCCGGAGAAAAGATTTCAAGCATCCAGGCTTCGACTTCAGCAACCGGCTCACTGTAAACCATGGTGAGGTCTTCCTTTACCGGTGCAAGACTGCGAGGTTTTTCACCGGCATATAGCGCTGTCATTGCGCTTATCAGCATTAATCCTACCACAACAATTCCTTTTTTCATAGCTTTAGTGTTTTGTTACGTCATATTAACAACTGATATGCCAAAATTGTTCAAACATTATAAATCAATGATTTAGACAGAAATTATTTTTGTCATACTCTGAAAAAATGACCATATCCGTACGTAAGGTGTACGAAAACGGTCAAATACCATACTCTGAAATAAGGTCAGGAATTGGAAAAAGAAATTCGTTCCGGAGGAGTTTGCTCTCCGGGACGATTTAAGGTAGCTATAAACGAAGGATTATTCGCGGAGTTTTTCTTCCCTGATCCACGAAGATTCCCGTCCCAGCCAGCGCATGCCCAGCACATATCCTTTCAACTGGAGGATGCTGGGATCTTTTTCATCGAACCAAAGGTAGCAGTCGTAGGTTTTCCCGTTGTCAGGGTCATAAATTGTTCCGCCCGACCACTGTTTTTTATCGGCATCATACTTCAGTCCCCGCAAAATCACCAACCCAAGTATCGGTTCATTTCTTTTGGCGGGATCAGGATTGTTAACATCTTTCTTGTCTTTGTCTTTTTCAAGCCATGCAACTTTTCCATAGTACTTGCCGTCAGTTGCCTTAAAGATGCGGACCTGGGAGGTTTTTTTTGCCGTCAGGTAAACGCCGACAATCTTATCGGCAGGATATTGCGCTGAAACAGCAGAAACTAACATGACGCAGGCGGTCAGGAGAAGGAGTTTTCTTTTCATAGGATTCCGGTTTTTCAGGCGAAAAATAGAAATTTTATTTGTAAATACGGCTATATATTTCATAGGTATATTCAAATCCGAGCGAAGGGTCTTCAGGCCCCTGTTCGGAAGAAATGCACTGCCAGTCTTTGGTTGATATTTCAGGGAAAAAAGTGTCGGCATGGAATGCTTTATGCACCCGCGTCAAATAGAGCATGTCGGCCAGAGGAAGAAACTGTCGATAAATGGAAGCTCCGCCAATGATGAAATTCATTTTATGCGGGTCGCACAGCGAAATAGCTTCTTCAACAGAGTGGGCCGTCAGGCATCCTTCAAACGCATCTTCAGGCGAATCGCTGATAACAATGTTTCTGCGGTTTTTCAGCGGGCGAACTGGTAAGGATTCATAGGTTTTTTTGCCCATTACCACCGTATGACCTTCGGTAATCCTTTTGAACCGCTTGAGGTCATCGCTGATGTGCCAGAGCAGGCGGTTATTGAGGCCTATGGCATTGTTTTCAGCTATGGCCACAATAATGGCGAGGGGTTTTCCGCTGATCCAGTTTTGTTTATCGTTCATACGGAAATGTCGGCTTTAATGTGCGGGTGCGGGTCGTAACCTTCTATAATAAAATCCTCGTAGCGGAAAGAAAAGATGTCTTTGACATCCGGATTCAGCCGCAGGGTGGGTAGTTTTCTGGGCGTGCGGGTAAGTTGCAGTTTTGCCTGTTCAATATGATTCAGGTAAAGATGAGCATCGCCGAGGGTGTGAATGAATTCTCCGGGCTGAAGCCCTGTAACCTGAGCCATCATGCAGGTAAGAAGGGAGTAAGAGGCGATGTTGAACGGAACACCGAGAAAAATATCGGCACTCCTCTGGTAAAGCTGGCACGAGAGTTTTCCTCCGGCAACATAAAACTGGAAGAGGATATGACAGGGAGGGAGGGCCATTTTGTCAATTTCGCCCACATTCCAGGCTGACACAATATGGCGGCGGGAATCGGGGTTGTTGCGCAGGGAATCAACAACCTGGCTGATCTGGTCAATATATTTGCCGTTGGCGGCAGGCCAGCTTCGCCACTGATAGCCGTACACCGGGCCCAGATTACCGTATTCATCGGCCCATTCATTCCAGATGGTTATGCCATGATCGGTAAGAAATTTAATGTTGGTGTCGCCTCTGAGGAACCAGAGCAGTTCATATGCAATGGACTTAAAATGCAGCTTCTTTGTGGTGAGCAGAGGAAATCCCTCCTGGAGGTTGAAGCGCATCTGGTATCCGAAAACACTGATCGTACCGGTACCCGTTCTGTCACTTTTCCGGATGCCGGTCTGCAAAACATGATTCAAAAGATCAAGGTATTGTTGCATTTTATCAAGAAGATTTGCAATTAAATTCTTTTTAATGGTGTAAAAATCGTTATTATCTTTGAAAATTCCCAATAAAGAGTATATTTTTATAATTTACTTAGATTTAGTGTTTTATGTTTTGTCTTTTTATATTATAACGAATTATATTATGCTGAAAGTCAGTTAAAGTTTGTATTTTATCTAAATTGCAAGTGAATTTTATATTGTATGCAAATTATAGCTTTATTCAATCCAGGTTTATTCATAAGAAACACCATTACGATATGCATTAATGAATTAATAAGGTTTACCCCTCTCGATCTTTCTGGAACCTTCTCAATTCAGCGAAAGCGAAG